>JACCUM010000175.1 GCA_013811805.1 Geodermatophilaceae bacterium
AAGCCGGTGCACCGCAAGATCCTGTACGGGATGTTCGACAGCGGCTTCCGCCCGGACCGCTCGCATGTCAAGTGCGCCCGCGTGGTCGGCGATGTGATGGGGACCTACCACCCGCACGGCGACACGGCGATCTACGACTCCTTGGTACGGATGGCCCAGCCCTGGGCGCTGCGGGCGCCGATGATCGACGGCCAGGGCAACTTCGGCTCCGCTGGCAACGATCCAGCTGCCGCGATGAGGTACTGTGTCGCGCCGTCGACACGGGTGCGGCTCGCGGATGGCAGTACGCCTCGCATAGATGAAATCAGTCCCGGAGCACCGGCGAATAGCGACCAAGACATCGAGGTCAAACTGGCCGACCGCAACGGCGACGCCGTCGTGGCGACCAAACTCTTTCACTCCGGAGAGCACGAGACTCTGCGGCTGGAAACCGGTGAGGGGTACGAACTCACCGGTACCAGGAATCACCCAGTGCTCTGCCTGATATCGGTGCTGGGCGTCCCGACGCTGCTGTGGAAGCTGCTCGAAGAGATCGAGCCCGGCGACCGCGTCGTCATGTCCCGCCAGCCCGCCAAGGAGTACGGCGACGATGCACTCGGCTCCCTTGGCGCGGCATTCCTGGCAGGCGCCTTCGTCAGCGAAGGCTGGATCAGTGAAGGACGGGCGGGCTTCAACAACGTTGACCGTGAGTTCTTCGACGATGTGATCGCCGCCTATGACCTCGTCGTGGGTGGCCCCCGATACATCAACTCCCGGAGAATTGCCTCGGGCAGCACCCTGTGGGAATTAGACATTCATCGCATCGAAAGTCTGCGCAGCAGCCCGCTCGGCACCATGGTCGGTCAGCGCAGCGCCGCCAAGCGCGTGCCGGAGTTCGTCTCGCAGATGGTCCCGGCCGGCAAGCAGCGATTCCTCCAGGCGCTGTTCGAGGGCGATGGATCGTCCTCGTTGCTGCCACGCGGCACGATCCAGATCTCGTACTCCACCAGAAGCAAGCAGCTTGCGTCCGAGGTTCAGCAACTCCTGCTGGAATTCGGCGTTGTCTCGCGGCTGTGTAGTTACGCAAAGGGTGAGATCAAGGTCGTTGTGACCAACCGGCGGGACGCCCGGCAGTTTGCCCGGACGGTTGGCTTCGCCGGCCGCAAACAGACGAAGCTTCTGGCCGAGTTGGCGCAAATCCCGGCCACCAGCGTCGCGATGAGCCACGACCACGTCCCGCACGTCGCCGACTTCGTCCGCAATCACGGGGCCACCCGATGGACCGAGCGGGACTGGTTGCGTCGGCACAACGTGGACCGGGTCGAGCGTTGGGAACGCGATCGAACGGTGTTGCGACGCAACATCACCAATGCCGATGTCCTTGACGTGGTGGAGCCGCTCGTCGACGGCCGCTTCTACTACGCCGAGGTGGCGAGTGTCTCTCCGGCAGGAGTGCAACCCGTCTACTCGATCCGGGTGGACAGCGATGACCATTCGTTCATCACGAACGGATTTATCAGCCACAACACCGAATGTCGTCTGACGCCGCTGGCAATGGAGATGTTGCGGGATATCCGCGAGGAAACCGTTGATTTTGTACCGAACTACGACGGCAGCAACAGCGAGCCGTCCATCCTTCCGTCGCGGATCCCGAACCTGCTGGTCAACGGCTCTGAAGGCATCGCGGTCGGGATGGCCACCCGGATCCCGCCGCACAACCTGCGCGAGGTCGCCGATGGGGTGATCTGGTCACTGGACCACCCGGAGGCCTCCGCGGAGGAACTCCTCGAGGCACTGCTCGAGCGGATCAAGGGTCCGGACTTCCCGACGTACGGGCTGATCGTCGGTCGGGACGGGATCGAATCCGCGTACCGCACCGGTCGGGGCTCGATCCGGATGCGGGCCGTCGTCACTGTGGACGAGGACGCCAAGGGCCGGGCGATCCTGGTCGTCACCGAACTCCCGTATCAGGTCAACCCGGACAACCTCGCCGAATCGATCGCCGACGGCGTACGCGACGGGCGGCTGTCCGGGATCAGCGACATCGCCGACGAGTCCTCCGACCGGGTCGGGCAGCGGCTGGTCATCACGCTGAAGCGCGACGCGGTGGCCAAGGTCGTCCTGAACAACTTGTTCAAGCACACGTCGCTGCAAACCACGTTCGGCGCGAACATGCTGGCGATCGTCGACGGCGTACCGCGCACCCTGCGTCTGGACGAGTTCGTCAGCCACTACGTGGTTCACCAGCTCGACGTCATCGTCCGCCGAACCCGGTATCTGTTGCGCAAAGCCGAGGAGCGCGCACACATCCTGCGCGGCTACGCCAAGGCACTCGACCAGCTCGATGCGGTGATCGCGCTGATCCGGGCCAGCGAGTCCGCAGAGGCCTCCCGCGCCGGGTTGATGGAACTGCTGGACATCGACGAGCTGCAGGCCACCGCAATCCTGGACATGCAGCTACGCCGGCTGGCCGCACTCGAACGGCAGCGGATCTATGACGAGCTGGCCGAGATCGAGGTCCAGATCGCCGAGCTGCAGGGCATCCTCGACAACCCCGCCCGCCAGCGGGAGATCGTCAAGGAGGAACTCACCGAGATCGCCGCGAAGCATGGCGACGAGCGGCGGACGAAGTTCATCTCCTACGACGGTGACGCCTCGATGGAGGACCTGATCGCCGAGGAGGAGGTGGTCATCACCATCACCCGGACCGGGTACGCCAAGCGGACCAAGTCCGACCTCTACCGCTCGCAGCGCCGCGGCGGCAAGGGCGTGATGGGCGCCGGGCTGAAGACCGATGACATCGTCGCGCACTTCTTCGTCGGGT
>JACCUM010000192.1 GCA_013811805.1 Geodermatophilaceae bacterium
CTGCGCACGATGCCGTTGGGCGCCTCGCGCGAGGCGTTGATGGTCTCCTCGGCGACGTGCGCGGAGGCGTCGTAACCGGTGTAGGTGTACTGCGCCATCAGCAGCCCGATCAGGAAGACGTAGACCACATTGGACCAGCCGGTCTCGTTCTTGAACTCGAAGAACGTGAACTGCAGCGTCTGATGCTGGTCCGGCACGAAGACCAGAACCCCGACGATGATCGCTACGCCGGCGATGTGCCACCAAGCGCTGACGTTCGACAGCAGCCTGACCAGGTTGACACCGAAGGTGTTGAGCAGGCCGTGCAGCGCGATGATGATCAGGAAGGCGATGAATGTGCTCAGCGGGGTGACCTCGAGCCCGAAGACCAGGTTGAGAACCGCCATCCACGTGATCGCAGCCCCGTAGTCGATCGCCGCGGTGACCGCGACCTCGCCGAGGAAGTTGAACCAGCCGACGTACCAGGCCCAAACCCGCTTGTTCTTCGTGGCCAGCTGACCGGCCCACCAGTAGAGCCCGCCTGCGGTGGGGTACCGGGAGCACACCTCGGCCATGGCCAGAGCCACCATCAGGACGAAGATTCCCACCAGCGGCCAGCCGAGGGTGATCGCCATCGGCCCGCCAGCGTCCATCGCGAGGTAGTACGTCGTTATACAGCCGGCCAGGACCGAGATGATCGAGAACGAGACTGCGAAGTTGGAGAATCCGGACAAGCCTCGATGTAACTCCTGCTTGTAACCGAGCTCGGCCAGTCGGGCAGCGTCTTCATCGAGAGCCGGCGAAGAGGCAGCAGGAGGAACAGCAGTCTCGGATGCCATGTCAGCCTCGCAGTGGTCAACCGTCCGGGTCGGTCCCGGATCTAATCGCTGGCGCGCAGCATTCCCCGACTGAGCGGTGAAATCAATGGTCTATCGCCGTACCGATTGAGCTGAGGCCACGCAAAGAATCGCCCGGTCCGAAGACCGGGCGATTCTGGTTGTGCTGTAGCTGGCTGCTGGGCTCAGGCTGAGCGAGCGCGGCGTCCGCGCAGAACTTCCAGCCGCTCGGCCAGAACCTCTTCGAGATCATCGATGCTGCGCCGCTCCAAGAGCATGTCCCAGTGGGTCCGTGGTGGCTTGCCCTTCTTGGCCGCCGGCTCGTCCCCACCGACCAGGCGGGCTGGCGATCCGTCGTTCTTGCACTCCCAGACCAACGGCACCTCGGCGTCATCGGCGAAGGGAACCGCGAAGGAATGCCCGTTCGAGCACTGGTACTGCATCAGTTGCCGCGCGATCGGCTCGGCGTTGCGGTCGGTCTCGTAGCTGATGCTGCCGAGCCGACTACCGCGCAATGAGCGCTCTCCCATTGTGTTCCCTCCCAGGACTGTGCTACTTGGAGCCAACGTCCGACCGGCTGGGATGATTCCCATTGGCCAACGAGATCAACTCCCGGAATCCGCACCTAACATTCGGACACCGAGTGCTCGGTGGATTGCCTGTTCAACCAAAGTTTTCGGTCGGGCGCCGTCATCGCGCGCGTATCGGCTGTGTCGCCGACGGCAGCCAATCACGAGTCGAGAAGAGGTCAGGGCTGCCGGGTCACTGGCGCGGCGTGCGCGGCGTCCCGGTCGGGGCTGGGCGGTCGTACCCCCCAGAGCGCGATCGTTCCCGCCGCTAGAACCACCAGGATGCCGGCGATCCCGGCCCGGTCGGAGTCAAAGGCGAACGTGAAGAAGCCGACCAGGCTCGGCGCCAAGAAGGACACCGCGCGGCCGGTGGTCGCATAGAGCCCGAACATCTGCCCTTCCCTGCCGGGCGGGGTCAGCCGGGCAAGATAGGTACGCGAGGATGATTGGGCCGGCCCGACGAACAGAGTCAACGCCAGCCCGAAGATCCAAAAGGCGGTCGGGCCGGACAAAAAGGCCAGGATGCCGCCGCTCACCAGCATCCCGACCAGCGAACCCATGATCACCGCCTTGGGACCGATCCGGTCGTCCAGTCGGCCGCCGAGGATCGCTCCGAGAGCCGAGGCCACATTTGCAGCAACACCGAAGATCAGCACGTCGGCCTCGTTGATGCCGTACACAGTGACGGCCAGGACGGCGCCGAAGGTGAAGATGGCGGCCAGACCGTCCCGGAACAAGGCACTGGCCCCGAGGAAGTAGACCGTGTGCCGGTCGGTGCGGTAGAGCTCCTTCAGATCAGCGAACAACTTCCGATACGAGGCGAAGAAGCCGAGCCGTTTCTCCTTGGGCAGCCCGGGCGTCTCCGGGACCTTGAGCAGAACCGGGATCGCGAACAGCGCGAACCAGATCGCGGCGACCAGCGCGATCATCCGGATGTTGAGGCCGCCGTCGGTGCTGATCCCCAACGCGCCTCTGGTGTCTCCATCCCCGGTGACGAACCCGACGTAGACCAGAAGCAGCAACACGATTCCGCCGAAATAGCCCATCGCCCAACCGAATCCGGAGACCCGGCCGATGTTGTCCGGCGTCGATACTTGGCGCAGCATCGCGTTGTAGGAGACCGAGGCGAACTCGAAGAAGATCGAGCCGAGGGCAAGCAGCACGAGCCCGAGCCAGAGATAGGAGTACTCGTCGCGCACGAAGAACAGACCAGCTGTGGCGACGACGACCAGCCCGGTCCAGAACCCGAGCGAAAGTTTGCGGCGCCCACCGGCGTCCGCGCGCTGCCCGGTGACCGGTGCCAGTACGGCGATGAACAACCCGGCGATCCCGATCGACCAGGCTAGGTAGCTGTTCGCGCTGATCGGGCCAGGTAGGTCCGCGCCGACCGAGTCCGTCAGATACACCGAAAAGACAAAGGTGAGGATGACGGCGTTATAGGCCGCCGATCCCCAGTCCCACAGCGCCCAGGCCCCCACCTGCCCTCGACCGCCGGGTGCCTCGACCGAATCTCGATCGACGGCGGCTGTACTCACGTCAGATCTGCTTTGGCGTCGATGTCGGTCCCCATGGATCGAAACCCTAGGGGGTGTCTCGGGCTGCGGTGATCAACGCACGCAGATCGTCAGGCACGTGGCCGCCGGGGAAGGCAGCTATGCTCTGCTGGGAGCACGGTCGGGTCGGGTCCAGGTATCGGGGGCGACCTGGTTCGCCCCGGCGCAGCTCCTGAAGCTGCATCGTGATAGCCGCGATGATCCGTTCGCGAGCCCGGTTGGCATCACCCATCCGGGTCGCGACGAGGTCGTCGAGCGGGACCGGAGTCCCGACGTGGACCTGCATCAACGGCTGCTGCCACATCGCGCGGGCGAAAGTGTTCAACTTGCGCCGGTCGTCGGCGTAACACAGCACCTCGTGGGCGCCCCACGAGCTGACCGGGATGACCGGAACCCTGGAGCGCAGCGCCATCCGGGCGACTCCGCTGCGTCCACGCTCTGGCCACAGGTCACGATCGAGTCCGATCCGACCCTCGGGGTAGACGACGATGTGCCCGTTGTTGCGCAGCGCACTGTCGGTCACGGTCATTGTATGCCGGGCGTCGTCGCTACCCCGGTCGACGCGAATGAAACCGGCCCGCTCCAACAACGGTCCGAGGACCTTGGCGGTCATCAGCCCTTTGGTGGCCAGGAAGCGGGGCCGGATCCCGACCTTGTACAGCGAAGGCGCGAGCACGATCGGTTCGTAATCGCCGATGTGGTTGGCCACGACGATGAGTGGCCCGGCCAACAGGGCCGGATCGACGCTGCCGGTGATCGTGACACGGCCCGGCAGACTGGCCAGCGGAGCGCCATAGTTCAGCAGAGCGCCCCACGCCGGCCACGGCGGTTGCGCGGCTATCGTGCTCTGCCGGCTAACCCAATCCGGCACACCGCCGTTCAGCTGCTTCGCCATTGCCCCCTGCTCTCGAGTACCTCACGCAACACCCTCGGCGCGTCGGTCATGATGCCGTCCACGCCGAGGTCCAAGGCATGGCTGATCTCTGACCGCGAGTTCAGCGTCCAGACGTGGACCTGCATGCCCAGGGCGTGCGCCGTGTCGAGCATCCTTCGATCGACCACCGGCCGTCCGGCCACCGACATGGGCACCTGCGCGCAGGCAGCAGGTACGCGCAGCATGGCGCTGGCCCGCGGTGAGAAGGACGCCAACCGCAGCGCGGCCACCCCACGCCTGCCGAGGGAGGTGCACAGCCGGGGTCCGAGGACGCGACGCGCCGCCTCGATCCGAGCGTCGAGGAACGAGGCGATGCACACACGGTCGAGCGCCCCGGCGCGCAGGATCGCCCGGGTGACGCCGGCGACCGCGCCGGCGGACTTCAGATCGATGTTGATCCGCAGATCTGGGAATCCGTCCAGGAGTTCATCGAGCCGGGGGATCGGCTCGGAGCCCGCGATGCGTGCCTTCTTGACGTGCGCCCACGGCAGGCGGTCGATCCGGCCGGTGCGATCGGTGATCCGATCCAATGTCCGGTCATGGAAGACCACGGCGACATCGTCTGCGGTGGTGTGCACGTCGGTCTCGAGGTAGCGATAGCCCAGTTCGATGGCCGCCGAGATGGCACTCAACGAGTTCTCGGCGCCGTGGCTCGCGCCGCCACGGTGGACAAAAGCCAACGGTGTGGGGCTGTCCAGAAAGGAAAAACGGGGCGCCGGCCCGCGGGAGGCGCGGGTCACCGCGATACGGACCTGGAAGTCGCCGGGAACGCCACCGGCGACGGTTGGGACTGCATCCGCGCGGTTGCCGCCCGGGCTCGCATACTGATGATCAGAGCGAAGACCATGATGATGTCCAGGACCACCGCGATGGTCTGGTGCAGCGACCACGCCCGCTGGTAGCCCAGCCCGGTCACGTCTATGTCGATATTGGTCAGCAGCAGGAGCACCAAGAAGAACCACCCCAGCAGTGCGCTGCCCACGGCGACGGCTCCGGCGCGTCTGCCCGTCTTACCGTCGGTGGGTCCGTGATGTCGCGCACCGACCCCGACCATCAGCATCGCGCCGATGGGCGCCACGAACAGCCCGAGAACAGCGGCCGCCTGATGTATCTGGCCGGTCAAGCTCAACGGTGCCGGCCACTCGTTGGTCGGGACGAAGGCCATGACAACCAGAGCGAGGATCCAGACCGTCCCCGGCAGGACGACCCTCCACTGTCGAGCGGAGCCCAGCCGGTAAGCCCCCCATAGCAGCAGCGCCGAGGCGGCGGCCAGGCACAGGAGGGTGAACGTGAGCATCCAGCCGTACCTGCCTACCCCGTACTGACTGATCGACACGTCGGGTGGAAACCAGTCGCCGCTGACCGCCTGCATGGCGAGAACGCAGAACGCCCCCACGATCATGACGACGAGCGCTGCGTCAAAGACGCGCGCTGTCAAGTCACCGTGACGACCCGCCCTATCGTCCACACATTCATGGTGTCACGGACCAAGGCGCGCCTGCCGAGCAACGGGCTCTACCCGACCGCCAGGGTAGGAGGGTCACAACCCACGAGAGAAGAGGTCAGCGGAGTGCGAGTGTGTGTGTTCACCGGTGCTTCGGCAGGCCGGCTACCGGTCCACGCCGAAGCCGCTAGGCATTTCGGAGCCGAGTTGGCGCGGCAGGGCCATGTGCTGGTGTATGGCGGCGGGCACGTCGGCCTGATGGGCGTGCTGGCCGATGCTGTTCTTGGAGACGGGGGAGAGGTCATCGGCGTGATTCCCCAGAATCTGATGGATCGCGAACTCGCACATCATCGGATAACCGACCTTCAGGTCGTGCCCGACATGCATGCCCGCAAGGCCCGGATGGCCGAACAGGCCGATGCCTTTGTCGCCATGCCAGGCGGCATCGGCACCCTCGAGGAACTCTTCGAGGTCTGGACCTGGGCCCAACTCGGCCTGCATGCCAAGCCGATCGGCCTCCTGAACGTGGCCGGCTTCTTCGACCACCTGCTGGCCTTCTGTGATCACATGGTCGCCGACGGCTTCCTGCCGGCCGACACACGGGCTCACCTGGTGACCACCGATGACTCGACGGCTCTCTTGGCTGCCCTCGCCCACGCGCCAGTGATATCGAACCGTTGGACCATTTGACCCGGCTTGCAGAACGCCTTACCCTCAGGTAAGGAGTTTGCCAGGAGGTAAGGACTCATGCCGACCGCCACCGTTACAAGTAAGGGACAGGTCACCGTGCCATCCGAGGTACGGAAAGCGCTCGGCCTTCGGTCTGGATCGCGAGTGCACTTCGTGCGGACGGATTCCGGCGCTTATGAGTTGGTTCCGGAGATCCGCTCCGTGACATCCCTGAAGGGAAGCATCGCGCACATTGGATCGGCGGTAACCCTGGAGCAGATGGACGAGGCGGTCCTAGCCGGTTCCGCTAAAAGCCTTGGCCGATGATCGGACTCGACACCAACGTTGTGATTCGATATGTGGCTCAGGATGATGTCGCCCAAGCCGCAGTCGCCACGCAAGTCTTCGAGAGCCTGAGCGAGTCCAACCAGGGCCATGTGAGCACGGTGGTCCTGGTGGAAATCGATTGGGTACTCCGGCAGGCGTACGGGGCAGATCGGACATCCGCCGCCGGGGTCCTGCAGGGGCTGCTGGAATCGAGGGAGATCAACCTCGAGAAGCCTGATGCGATCCGACGCGCCCTCACCCGGGTCGCGTCCGGCGCGGACTTCGCCGACGCCCTGATAAGCGAACTCGGCAACGCGGCTGGGTGCGTGCATACGGTTACCTTCGATCGGGCTGCGGCCAGATCCGCGGGCATGCGGCTGCTGCTCCCTACCTGACCGCTAACGAGACGTGTTGACGCGGGACGAGTCGCGGATACCTCAGGGCCTGCCCATGACCTGCGCACCCCCCACACGGGGAGGGACTGAGACGAGTCCCCTCACTAGCACTGCTGCCACCTGCCGCCGATAATCGACATTATGTCATGTGGCGCGCATACATCTACACCCAGAATGAAGGGGCATGTCGGTCCGGTCGCTGCCCCGAGCCGGCGATCCGCCGTCACCAGGGGGGCATCCAGTCTCTCGGCCACGGCGACAGTTGAGCACGACTTCGCCGAGATATGAATCGTCCTCGCTACCGATGATGGCCGGGTCGGCGCGGTCTGATCGCTCGGCCAAGCCCTCGAGGTAGCTGCGGATCTGTTCCCAGGTGAACGGGGTGTGCGTGCCGGTCAGCCGCCTGCTCTCTTCCCTCTCCAGCAGCCGACAAGCCCTCGAGATGCTGCACGCCCTTGCGGTTGCAGAGGCAGTCGATCGGTGGTCAGTATGGCGAAGTCGGTCAGGGCGGCTGCGACGATCACAAGGACATCCTCTCGATACTCGGGCTCTGCACGAGACTGAGACCGTGCAGTCTTTCGAGCGGGTCTGGGTGTCGATCGTGACGACCCAGTCGGCTCCGCCGGCTTGGGTGGTCTCGGTCAGCGCTGCGGTGGCGGTGTGGATGGTCGTCGATCGCCGGCTGTGGCGGCGCACCCGGCATCTGATCACCACCGCGCACGAGGGTTCCCACGGTGTGGTCGCGCTGCTGACCGGCCGTCGGCTGAGTGGCATCCGGCTGCACTCCGACAGTTCCGGAGTGGCTCTGTCCAAGGGGCGCAGTTCGGGGGTCGGAATGGTGCTCATGCTGGCGGCGGGGTACGTCGGACCCGGTCTGATCGGACTGGGGGCCGCGGCACTTCTTGCCGCCGACTACGCCGTGGCGGTGTTGTGGCTGCTGGTGGTGTTGCTGGCCCTGCTGTTGGTGCAGATCCGGAACTGGTTCGGTCTCTGGTCGGTCCTCGTCACCGGTTCGATGGTCTTGACGGTCTCCTGGTTCGCCCCGGAGCAGGCGCAATCGGGATTCGCCTACCTCGTGACCGGCTTTCTGCTGGTCGGGGCCCCGCGACCAGTCGTGGAACTGCACAGGTCTCGGCGGCGTGGCGGGGCACTGAACTCCGACGCCGATCAGCTGTCCCGCCTTACCGGCGTGGCGGCGATCATCTGGGTCGGGATCTTTCTTGTCGTGACGGTCGGGAGCCTGGGTATCGGTGCTTCGTGGCTGCTCGGCGGGCTGCTGGCTGGATGACTCCCCCGGTTGACGCGCGCAGCGGAGCTGAACCGGGCCTTCCGATAGCTGGCAATCGCCGCTGATTGCCTGTTCTATGGAGGTGTGCGGAATGTGCGCGGCCGCGCGACAGCACAGGCGTTGTGTGCGCTGGGACTGGTGGCATCGTTGGCCGTGCCGATCTGGACGCCGGCTCTCCCACCGCTAGCAGGCGCCGAAGCAACGAGCCGTACCGATGCCCTGCGCTTGACCGAGGACGTCGTCGGCGCTGACAGTGCCGACATCGAGCCACCGGTGAATATCGACGCGGCGTCAGTCTATGCGGCGGGCCGTGGCACGGCCGGTGTCGCCGTGCTGGATCGACAGACCGGAAGCTACGTGGACAACGGTGCCGGAGCCCACACGGCGATGGGTTCGGCCTCGGTGATCAAGGTGCTGATGGCTGAGGAAATCCTGCATCGAGCAGCCGTTGGCCAGGTCCAACTAGCTGCCACGGACTACATGCGGATGGAAACGATGCTGGTCGACTCCGATGATCTGGCCGCCTCGAGCCTGTACAACCAGTTCGGCGGCGTCACCCTGATCGCGGCCGCTCTGACCAGACACGAATTGACTGAGTCCGCGGCGCCGATTGACCCGCAGTACTGGGGCAACACGAAGATCACCGCGTCCGACGTCGTGGCGTTCTATGACAGCGTGCTGGACGGCTCTCTCCCGGCACCGAGCCGCGAGTACCTGTTCGGATTGTTGCGCCGCTTCGCACCGATCGCATCCGACGGATTCGGGCAGCTCTTCGGCTTGGCTGGTGGCGACCCGACGCTGAACGCGGCGGTGAAGCAGGGCTGGATGTGTTGCCTGGATGGCGTGCGAAATGTCCACAGCACGGCGGTCCTGGGCGAGCAAGATCGGTACGTCGTGGTGATCCTCACCCAGTACCCGCCATCACTGCCGTGGGAGCACGGATTGGCCACCACCACCGAGGTAGCCCGATTGGTCCTGGGAGGGCTACATCGCTGACAGCGATTTACCTGGATCGAGGCCGCACCATGGCTGAAACATGGTGGCGGGCCGTGTCTAATGTGCGCAGGCTCAGTCCGACTACAGCAGAGGAGTGATCGCGAACCGATGGCCACCAGAGCGCTCAACCCGTATGACTCGCTGCCCGACGTTGCCACCTTCGACGTCGTCAGCGACGACATCGCGGACGGGCAGCAGCTGCCTGATCCGCAGGCGAGTCGAGCGATGGGCGTGCCCGGAGGGGACGATCGCTCCCCCCAGTTGAGCTGGTCGGGGTTTCCTGAGGCCACCAAGAGTTTCGCCGTCACGATGTTCGACGCGGATGCCCCGACCGCCAGTGGCTTCTGGCACTGGGCAGTCTTCAACATCCCTGCCTCGGTCACCGAACTTGCCAGCGGCGCGGCCGACGACGGCATGCCCGCCGGCGCCGTACAGTTGCGCAACGACTCCGGTCAAGCAGGGTATCTCGGGGCCGCTCCTCCGAAAGACCATGGGCCGCACCGATATTTCATCGTGGTGCACGCTGTCGACATCGAGCACCTCGACATCCCCGCCGACAGCACTCCGGCCTATCTGGGCTTCAACCTGTTCAGTCACACACTTGCCCGGGCAGTGACCGTCCCGACGTACGAACAGTGAGGGCGACGGTCCTCGCCGGCAGACGCCGAGGGAAGCCGATCACCCGGTAACAAGGGTGAACGAGCGGTGGGCGGGTAAGCAGCTTCAGCCGCCCACCGCTGGTTCTGCGCCGCCGAACCGCGCAGTCAGCTCGAGGCCAGGCAGGCGGTGCCGATCTGGGCGAAGCCCACTCGCTCGTACACCCTTGCCGAGTCGTCGTCGCCGGCTGACAGGAAGACCAGCGAGCACTCCTGTCGGGCATCGGAGACCAGCGCCGCTGTGATCGCGGCGCCGAGGCCGCGGCCCCGGTAGTCAGGCAGAGTGGCGACGCCGACGATCTCGGTCACCACCTCATCCCCCACAACCACCGGGTGATGCGATCCGACTGCGAGCAGCCGATTCTGCGCCATCGCCGCCATGAGTACCGTGCGGCCATCGGCGAGCCGAGTCCGTAGGTGCGCCACTGCCGCATCGGACGACTCCGGCCCTGGTTCGCCCGGGGCCTCGTTGGTGGCGGTCTCAGAGAAGGCCCGTGCCGCAAGGTGGAGGTAGTCCCCCAGCTTCGGATCGTCGGCTCCGACCAGAAACAGGCGTACGCCGCCGGGTAGCATCACGTCCACCGGATCAGCCACAACCAACAGAGGTCCATCCACAATGGACAGTCCGGATCGCGATGCTGCGGCGCGCATGGACGGTGTCGACTCGGCCATCCATTCAAAGGCCTGAGGCAGATTCAGTTCGTGCATCCGGGCGCACGCCCGCTCCACGTCCTCGGCTTGCACCATGTCGATCCCGAGGCGCGGCCGGGCGTAGTAGGCCCATGGCCCGGTGCCGATGAACAGAGTCAGCGAGCCGATCTCCTCGACCCGTGAGTCGCTGCGGGGAGCGATGTCGTAGTACTGCTCGACCCTCTGCAGGGTAGCGCTGATGCTCACGTTGGCACCCTAACCGCGTCGATATAGAGCCCTGGGCCGCAGCGGTCGCTTCAAACCGGGTGTCCGCGCTGATAGTCCAGCAGGGTAATCACGGTCAGTGATTTGAGCTTCAACCGCAGGGGCGCAGTCCGCAACCACCGAGGACAATCCTGGGATGCACGGCGGTAGACCTCGGAGACCAGACTGTCCTCGATCGGTGAAGGTCCGACCGCGGAACGGATCCAGCCGAGCACCAACGCCATCGTCGCCGCGTCGGCGAGTTCCTCGGCCTGACCAGGCTCTTCCACGCGTCAAGTATCCAAGAAGCTGACTACAGGTAGGCACCTGGCTGGATGTCCGTGATCAAAACGTGCCCTCATGTCCGGGACGTGCCCGGCCCGGGCAGGATGATCTGATGGTCAGCGCGGGAACGGGGAGCCCCTCCCCATTCGTGAGTTTCGACCGGGAGAGCTGGCGAGCGCTGGCCGCCAGCACTCCGCTGCCACTGGCACCTGAAGAGATCACCCAGCTGCGCGGCTTGGGTGACACCGTGGATGCCGACGAGGTCGCAACTGTCTACCTGCCGCTTTCCCGATTGCTCAACCTCTATGTGGCAACCGTGCAGGAACTCTGGTCGGCGCAGTCGCGCTTCCTGGGATCGGGCGAGGCAAAGGTGCCCTTCGTGATCGCCGTCGCCGGCAGCGTGGCGGTCGGCAAGAGCACCACCGCACGCATCCTGCAGGCGCTGTTGTCCCGATGGCCCGACCATCCGAAGGTCGAACTCGTCACCACAGACGGGTTTCTCTACCCCAATCACGTGCTCAGCGAGCGCGGGCTTCTGCACCGCAAGGGCTTTCCGGAGACTTACGACAGACGTCGACTGGTGCGCTTCCTGGCCGAGGTCAAGTCTGGTGCAACATCGGTGGTTGCACCGGTGTACTCGCATCTGGTTTACGACGTCGTGCCAGGCGCCGCAACACCCATCGAGAATCCTGACATCCTGATCCTCGAGGGCCTCAACGTCCTACAGTCCGGCACCCGAGCATGTGGCCGCCTTCCGGGAATCTTCCTATCCGACTTCTTCGACTTCTCGGTCTTCGTCGACGCCGCTGAGTTGGACATCCGGCGCTGGTACGTCGAACGCTTTCTCACCTTGCGCTCGACCGCCTTCCAGGATGAGAAGTCCTACTTTCATTGTTATGCCCGTCTCGACGAGGCCGAAGCGGTGGCGACCGCGGAGACGATCTGGGCGGGTATCAACGCCCCCAACCTGGTCCAGAACATCGCGCCCACCCGCTCGAGGGCAAGGTTGATTCTGCACAAGGCAGCCGACCACTCCGTCCGGAAGGTACTGTTGCGCAAGCTCTGAGTTCTTCGCACCTCGATCCCGCGCTCTTCCAACTGCGATCCCAGCAACACAAGCATTGCCGCCCTGTCGCCGCCGCGCCAATATGTCGGAACCAGAATCGACAACCTCTTGCCCTTACCGACGAAAACCAGCGCCAGCTTATTACTGGTCGCATGAAAGTAGGGCTCCGGCTCGTCTAACTCCACCTCCATGACCAGCCAACCGACGACATTGGCGAATGGCGTCTTGACGAGGAGGTTTCGGTCCGTATCAACCGGCTGCGACATGTCCGTTGCTCAGTGCCGAGAGGAAGCTTCCAGCTCTGCCCTCGCCGCACGGCTCCGATAGTCCTCACCGCGCTTCGCTGGCCGTCAGACGAACAGTTCCTACCTCAAGGACCGCTCCGCACGGTCTCAACCTCAGAACCAGGTGCTCGACCACGGTGCTGCTGACGTCGAGAACATCAGGTCCGCGGCTTGCAGCGAGCCCGTACGGTGCTCCTCTGCCCAGCCGACCCGGGCGAGGTGTTGCAACGAGAAGCCACCCAGCACGATGGCTCCCAAGGTTGTGACCGGCAGGCTCAGATCGGCCGATCGAGTGGTCGGTGCACACTCGGATCCCTGTGGCCCGCCGGTCAGTTCGTAGCGTCCCGCGGCAAGCCCCTGACTGTCGGTGATGTCGAGTACGACACGGCCGTCCACTCGGTACCTGCGCGCGGACAGGGCTGCGGGCACATCGACCACCCGGCACCACAGGAAGTCATGCCGTTTGCTGGCTCGAGCCCGACGCGGATCCGTGAGCAGCCACGGCAGCACCTCGTCGACGGGTCTGTCCCTGGCGACGACTTCGGTGACCAGGTCGAGGGACAGCAGATAGCCCCACAGCGCCCGATCGGTATCCAGGTCCTGGCTCACCAGCATGTCCACGGTCACAGTGGCAGCGGGCAGCATGGCATCCCAGGTCGTCTCCACCCGGTACCGAGCGGCGCCGATGACGGTTCCTGCGCAATTGCGGGCCAACAGATGAAAAGCCGGCGGCACTTCCGGCCTGGCTGGAAGAGCCAGGATCCCGAGATCGACATCCCAGAACCAGTCCGGGCGACTGATCTCACCGACCTGCCGGCGCTGGACACGGTCGTACAACTGCGCGGCGGCCCGACGAAAGTCGGACACGTCCACGAGTTCGACGCTGGCCTGTGAGCGCTCTGCCATCCGCGTCCGGCGGGTGTCGACGGTGAAGCACTGCGACTCGGTTGCCGGCCCGTAGCCCCAGCGGCCGTAGATCGGCCACTCGGCTGCGATCAGAACGCTCAACGGCTCCGCGCGTTCTCGGCAGGCGGCGAGGTCAGCCGCGATGAGTCGACCGGCCAGCCCCTGCCGTCGATGCGTGGCCGTCGTGGTCACCTGCGTTACCGCCGCTGCCGGGATCGCACGTGCTCCCGGCAGGGTGATCTGCACCGGAAAGCTCCGCAGGGTGGCCACGATCCGGTTCCCCTCGAAGGCACCCCAGGTTCGTTCCAACGGGGTCAGCGCACGACGCTGCTCGGAATCGTCGACTTCGGACGGGTTCAGAAAACCCCGGCGCACGGCCACGCTCCAGGCATGGAGTTCGGGCGCCGCGATCGTCCGAATGTCGGCCATATCGACAGACTAGGAGTTACTACCAGCGGGTTGCCTCGTTGGCCCCGTCATATGTTCAGCCTTACAATGGAACCGAATGAGTCGCTGCCGTGATCAGATCGTTGTGCACACAGACTGCGCAGCACGGTGGTCGACACGCTGGTGTCCGCCTAGGCTAGGCACGGCGTCATCTGCGTCACACTGTGCAGGTGGCTTCCCCACCGGCACGAATCGCACGAATCGAAGTAGGAAAGAGTGAGTAACGGGATGTGTCCCCACCAGCCCTGCTGTCCATCCGCGGACAGCGCCGGGCGCGACGCCGCGCACGTCGTGCACAGCCATCCCGAGCAGGGGTGGAGCCTGTTGTGCAACGGCGTCGTGCTTTTCGAAGACAACGGCGAGATTCTACCCAATGGCCGGGTCATCTCATCGCGCCGGCCGCAAGCTGCTGCGGTCTGACCCCTCAGCCTTCCCAGATACCTTTCACCGCGGTTCCGCCCCGAGAACCGACCCTTCAGTCGGCGTACTCGGACACCGGTGGGCAACTACACACCAGATGGCGGTCCCCGTAGGCACCATCGATGCGCCGTACCGGGCTCAGGTATCCTCGGCCGGCCAGCGACGGCACCGGAAACACCGCCGTGGCCCGGTCGTAGGAGTGCACCCAGTCGCCGGTCAGCATCTTCAGGGTGTGCGGGGCCTGGCGCAGCGGATTTTCGGCTAGCTCCCACTCCCCCAGGTCGACCGCGTTGATCTCCGCCCGGATGGCGATCATCGCCTCCACGAACCGGTCGAGTTCGGCCAGATCCTCGCTCTCGGTCGGCTCGACCATCAGTGTCCCGGCGACCGGAAAACTCATCGTCGGAGCATGGAAGCCGTAGTCGATGAGTCGCTTGGCGATGTCGTCCACCGTGACGCCGCAGGCTTTGGTGAGCGGTCGGATGTCGAGGATGCATTCGTGGGCGACCAGACCGTCGGCGCCGGCATACAAGATCGGGTAGTGCTCGCGTAACCGCACGGCGATGTAGTTCGCGGCCAGGATCGCGCTCTGCGTCGCCCGTCGCAGCCCGTCGGGTCCCATCAGTCGGATGTAGGCCCAGGAGATCGGCAGGATGCCGGCCGACCCCCACGGGGCGGCCGATACCGGTCCCGGGCCGGTCGCCGGTCCGGCGGCTTCGACCAGCGGATGGTTGGGCAGAAACGGGATCA
>JACCUM010000196.1 GCA_013811805.1 Geodermatophilaceae bacterium
CGCCCTGTACGAGTGGTCACCGCTTCCGCACCAGCGCAGCTCCGGGCAGGGCTGGGCCATCGTCGACCACAACCTGACCCACTTACGTCAGCGGCTGGCTGGCCTGCGCCCCGGCGATGATGCCGAGAACACCTCCTGAGCCGGGGCTGATCTTCGTGCTGGACGGTGAACGTGCCGTGCGCCCCAGTACATCCGCCGGATATGTCCCGATGGCCGACCAGGGACGTGCCGATCGAGTCCGGCAATGGCACGAGCAGGCGTACGCCCACGGCAAGGCCGAGGGCAGCGTCGAACAGACCTTCAGCTACCTCGGTACGAGCCTGGTCGTACCGCCGGAAGTCATGCCCATCACCGCTGTCTCCCACCTCCTGGGTGAAGCTGTGCTGGCCGAGGTCCGGGACGGCGACCGGGTGCTCGACATGGGGACCGGCTGCGGCGTCAACGCCATCCTGGCTGCCACCACGGCGCGCGAGGTCGTGGCGGTCGACATCAATCCACTGGCTGTCGAAGCGGCTCGACGAAATGCAGAGCGCAACGGCCTCCTGGATCGCATCGACGTCCGCGAGAGTGACGTGTTCAGCAACGTCGACGGGGTCTTTGACCTGATCGTGTTCGACCCGCCGTTTCGCTGGTTCGCCCCGCGGGACAGATTCGAGGTGGCGATGACCGACGAGAACTACGCGGCCATGACCAGGTTCTTCCGTGGGGCGCGGCGCCACCTCACACCAGGTGGGCGACTGCTGATCTTCTTCGGCACGTCGGGCGATCTGGACTATCTCCAACAACTCGCGGCCGAAGAGAGCTTCGCATCCGAGGTGCTCGCTCAACGGGATCTGGAAAAGGACGGCTGGCGGGTGGACTACTACACGTTCAGGATGGCCCCGACGTCCTGATTGCGGTGATCAGAACCGACGATCTCCAGGCCAGCGGTCAGCCGCGCGTCCAGTTCGGGTCGCGTCCGGCAAGCCCCAACGCCCGATCGAATATCGGCGCACCCTCGGGCACGTCGACGGGTGGACCGAACATCCCCTCCCGAGCGGCGTCGTCAGCGGAATCACCGGTCGGCGTCACGATCGGCAGCACGGCTTCGGCCAGTTCGTCGTCCACCTCGTAGCGCTGACCGGTGGCCCGGGCCAGGTCCCAGCCGTGCATCTGCACTTCGTTCAGTGCCACCAAACCGGCCACGTCTCCAGGGAGCCGCACTCCGCCAGCCATCGTCATGCCATGCCAAGCTTCGGGATCATCGAATGCCTGCGCCACCTCGTCGAGTTGCCTGCGCAGCCGTTCCCGCCAGTCGTCTGGCAGCTGGGTGCTCACCTTGGCGGGCGGTGTCGACGTGGAGGGCCCTTCGACCTTCCCGGCGGCATCGCGGAATGCGATCGTCAGCCCGAGCAGATGGTTGAGCAACTCTCGCACCGAGGTGCCCTGGCAGGGCGTCGGGTCGTCCAATTGGTCGTCCCTGACGCCGTCGACGACCGAGCCCACCAACGCCGTTGCTGGCCGAAGGTCGATCACCATGCCTCCTTCGTCACATTGGCGGTGGCGGTGGGATTTGAACCCACGGAGGGGGTAAACCCTCACACGCTTTCGAGGCGTGCTCCTTAGGCCGCTCGGACACGCCACCGCCGCAAAGACTACCCACCCGCTACGGGTCAGCGCCCTGACCGGTGCTCCGCGAAGAAGGCAGTCAGCAACCGGGTGGACTGCTCGGCCCCTACGCCGCCGATCACCTCGGGCCGGGAATTGAGCCGCCGGTCGCGGACCACGTCCCACAACGAGCCGACCGCCCCGGCCTTGGGATCGCGGGCGCCGTACACGATCCGGGCCACCCGGGACAGCACGGCTGCGCCGGCGCACATCGTGCACGGCTCCAACGTGACCACCAGGGTGGCCCCGGTCAGCCGCCAGGAACCGGTCGTCTCAGCGGCCGCGCGCAGGGCCAGCACCTCGGCGTGCGCGGTCGGGTCAGCGCGGCGTTCGCGCTCGTTGGCCGCCGAGGACAGCAGCGACCCGTCGGCTCCCAGAACAACTGCGCCCACGGGTACGTCCCCCCAGTTCGCAGCTGCGGCCGCGAGATCGAGGGCGACCTGCATCGCCGGCTCGTACGCCGACCCGGAAGTCACCGAGGCAGGGTGTCCAGGGCCTG
>JACCUM010000202.1 GCA_013811805.1 Geodermatophilaceae bacterium
GTCGGCCGCCCCGGGGAATGGTGGCTCGGGGGCTGGTGGCTCGGCCTCCCGGAGCGGGGCCACCCGGCAGGGTGCAGCCGGACGTGGCTCCCGGGACCGCTCGCCGAGCGGCGCTGTCCCTCGCGGTGCAGCCCCGCGCGCTTCATCTCCAGGTGGTTCATCTCCAGGTGGTTCATCCCAACGTGGTTCATCCCCGCGCGGTGCAGCACGTGCCGGTGGCTCCTACAGTTCCCGAGGACGGGCGGAGTCGCCGACGACCGGCGCTGCTCCCCTAACAGGTCAACGGGACAGCCAGCGATCCGACCGGCGCTCGGAGACGCCCAAGGCGGCCGCAGATCCTGGCCCGCCGATCCCTGACTGGGCGCAGCCGAACCTGCTCGAGGACGCGGTACGGGACGAGCTTTCTTCGTTGGCGCACGCGAATGCCACGGCCGTGGCCGGCCACCTGGTGGCTACTGGTGAACTCCTTGATGAGGCTCCGCAGTTGGCGCTGGCCCATGCTCGTGCCGCTCGCGCCAGTGCGTCACGGCTGGCCTGTGTCCGGGAGGCAGTAGGTGTGGCCGCCTATCATGCCGGCGAGTACGCCGAGGCATCGCGCGAGCTTCGCGCCTACCGGCGACTGTCTGGACGTTCGGACTATCTAGCGGTGCTGGCCGACTGCGAGCGGGCAGCCGGTCGCCCCGACGCGGCATTGCGGCTGCTTGCCGAGGCTCCACGAACCCATCCTGGGCACTCCGAGTGGGTCGAACAGCACATCGTCGAGGCCGGTGCCCGACGTGACCTGGGTGAGGTCGGCGGCGCCATCCTGGTCCTGCGCGACGCACTGGCGGCGATTCGGAAGGGTGCGGGCGCCGGAGTCGACGCCGATGACCTGATTCGGCTGCGTTACGCCTACGCCGACTGCCTGCAGGCGGCCGGTCGGACCCAGGAGGCGCTCCTGGAGTTCGCGGAGATCGCCGATTCCGACGACAGTGCCATGACCGACGCGGCCGAGCGTGCCGCTGAGTTGTCGGTACCCGGCGCGGATGAAGCAGAGCCCGCTCCGCCCCGGACGCAGCCATGAGGGTGCTGCTGACAGGCGCGGCCGGCTTCATCGGCTCGCACATCGCCGAGGCCCTCTTGGCAGCTGGTCACGACATCGTCGGGTTGGACTGCTATCTCCCTGCTGCTCACGGCGGCGGCTCAGAAGCCATCGATCAGTCGGAGGCCGGCGGACCGGCCATCAAACGCGTTGACATACGCGACTCCGCAGGGGTCCTGAGGCTGCTTGCCGGTGTCGATCTGGTGTGTCACCAAGCCGCCATGGTGGGCAACGGTGTCGATGCCGCTGACCTCCCCGAGTACGTGACGCACAACGACTTCGGCACCGCGGTGCTTCTCGCGGCCATGCATGAGGCGCGGGTCTCCCGACTGGTGCTGGCCAGCTCGATGGTGGTGTACGGCGAGGGCGCCTACGCCTGTTCTGCGCACGGCCCGGTCGAAGCGCCTGCCCGTACCCGAAGCGATCTCGACGCCGGGAACTTCGATCCCCGCTGCCCGCATTGCGCGCGCCCGCTCTCCTGGGCCTCGGTGCCAGAGGACGCGCCGATCGCACCGCGCAGCATCTACGCCGCGACCAAGGTGGCCCAGGAACACCTCGCTCACGCTTGGGCGATCCAGACCGGTGGGCGGGTGCTGGCGCTTCGTTATCACAACGTGTACGGGCCGCGGATGCCCCGCGACACCCCCTATGCCGGAGTGGCGGCGATCTTTCGGTCCGCGCTGGAGAACGGTCAAGCACCGGAAGTCTTCGAGGACGGCGGCCAAACCCGGGACTTCGTGCACGTCGAGGACATTGCCGGCGCCAACCTGGCTGCCATCGACAAGGTGGACGAAGCCGTGCGCGACGGGGGCCTTCGAGCCTACAACGTGTGTTCGGGGAGCCCGACAACGATCGGCGAGATGGCCGCAATCCTGGCGGCGGCTCACGGTGGACCGGAGCCCACGGTCACCGGGCGATACCGATCCGCCGACGTCCGCCACGTGGTCGCCTCACCGGAGCGAGCCAGTCAGGAACTGGGCTTCACCGCGCAGGTCAGCCCAGCGCAGGGCATTGCCGCATTCGCCCACGCCCCGTTACGGGCGCCGATCGAGGTGTCAGACAAAAGCTAGGCGGTGACGACAGGCGAAACATTTGCGGCGCGTGTTGAGGTGGCCGACGACGCGTCGTGTAGCCGAGCGACTTGTCTATGAGAATGGATTCATCCACCTGGACGACGATGAAGTGCAGTGACGCAGCGGGCAAGGGGGGAGCTGCGTGCGTGTCGCGCACGTCGGGCCTTGGGCGGTGCAGCTTCAGACGGTCACCGCAGCCGGTAGCCGGACTTCGAACCGGCAACCGCCGTCCTGATTGATGACCTCGATCCGACCGCTCTGCGCCTCTACCAATGAGCGGGCGATCGCCAGCCCCAGCCCGGCGCCAGCCGGCTCGCCGCTCTGATCGGAGGTCGCGGACCGGGCCGGGCCGGCGCCGCGAAAGGCCACGTCGAAGACTCGCGGTAGATCGGTGGCCGGGATTCCCCCGCAGCGGTCGTCCACCCGCAGGTACACCTCCGCACCCTCTCGGCCCGTCGCGACCACGACCGTCCCATCAGCCGGGGTGTGCCGTACGGCGTTGGCAACGAGATTGCGGACAATTCGCGCCAGTTCCTGGTCGCTGGCCAATGCGAGTGCCGGTATCACAGCCGGGCGGCACTCCACCCGAACCCCGCGAAGCTCGGCCGGGCCCCGCGCCCCGAGGACGACTTCGTCGACGACTTCGTCGAGAGCCACGGCCTCCAAGGTGAGGTTCAAGGCGCCGGCGGTGACGCGGGAGAGCTCGAAGAGATCCTCGACCATGATCGACAGACGTTCGGTCTCCCGCCGGATCCGGCCCGCATAGTCGGCAGTGGCGGCAGGACCGGTGACGAGCCCGTCCTCGAGTGCCTCACTCATCGCTCGAACTCCCGCCAACGGGGTCCGCAGATCGTGGCTGATCCAGGCCACCAACTCGCGACGCGAGGCCTCCACCGCGCGCTCCCGATCATGTGCCTCGCGCTCCCAGATGGTGCCGGCGGCGAGCCGGCGACCGAGCAACACCGCGGTCGGGATGGTGACGGCTGCGGCGACTCCGCAGACGATCAGGGTGTGGCCGAGCTCCTCGGTGAACATGAACCCGCTGTAGCCCAGGACGCCGGCCAGAATGACCGCGACCGGGACCAGAGCCAGCACCACCACGTTAATGGTGATCGTGCGCAGGGTGAGTCGACGCATCCCCCAGAAGGACAGGGCAGCTACCGGGATCGTGCAGGCCAGCACCAGCAGAGCGATATTGACGAACTCGGTCATCGGCGGTCAACCTTTCCGTCATAGCGGTATCCGGTGCCCCAGACCGTGGTGATCCGGGTCGGTCGTACCGGGTCGTCCTCGACTTTGCGGCGGAGCCGTTTGATGTGCACCGTCACCGTCGAATGGTCCCCGAACGACCAGCCCCACACCTGATCGAGTAGTTGCTCTCGGGTGAATGCCTGGCCGGGATGGGTCATCAAGAAGGAAAGCAGATCGAGTTCGCGGGCGGTGAGCGGGACCAGCTGGCCGCGCAAGGTCGCGGTTCGCGCCGGCCCGTCGACCACCAGGTCGCCGTCGGTGACCAGCGGTCCAGGTTTCGCTGACGACGAAGCCCGGCGCAGGACCGAGGCGACCCGCAGTGCGAGCTCGCGGGGACTGAACGGCTTCGTCACGTAGTCGTCGGCGCCGACCTCGAGCCCCAGCACCCGATCGCCCTCCTCGCCCAGGGCGGTCACCATGATGATCGGGACCGGGCTGGTCCGGCGCAGCTCACGGCAGACGTCGATCCCACTGATGTCGGGCAGCGTCAGATCGAGAATGATCAGATCGGGATCCAGCCGGCCCACCGCCGCGACCGCGTCGGTGCCGCGGTCGAGAGCGGTGACCTGGTGACCGTCACGTTCCAGATATCGCCGTACGACGTCCCGGACCGTCGCGTCGTCGTCGACCACCAGGATGCGACGCCGGAGGAGAGGCGCCACCGGGTTCACCATGAGGTGTCCATCAGTACCGCGACGGTGCCGGCAGCGACTGCCTGGGCGCCCAGCCACCCTCGGCGCCGATCCGGTCCGAGGGCCGCGGCGAGGGGGATCAGCCAGATCATGAACGGTAGCCAGATGCGCTCGACCTCCGACTTCGACAATCCGCTGAGATTGGCTATCAGGATGCCCAGTAGCGCAGCCGCCGCGAGCCAGTACGCCGGCAGAACGCGCAGTCCTACCTGCCGACTGCGATGGATCGCGGCTCCGATCCCGGCGACGACAGCCGGGCCGACAGCAATCGCCAGAATGGCAAGATTGGCCCAAATCCAGTAGGAGTACGGGCGTAGTGCGCCGATGCCCTCGTAGTACCGGATCACCACCGCCGATTGACCGTCGAACCACCAGAAGCCGGCGGCGGCGAAGATCGCCGTGACCGCGCCGGCGCCGATCGCTGCAGGGAGAAGTGGCCATCGTGCGCGCCCCAAGACCAGGACGGCCAGCGCGACGGGGAGCAGCAGCACCAGTCCGTACGACATGAACAGGGTCGCCCCCAGCCCGGCTCCGGCGCCGAGGGCCAGGGCGATACCGCGCACCCGGCCGCGATGTGCCAGGGCCAGCGCACCAAGGGCGATGGACCAGGCGCTGAGCGCCATGAAGATGCCGTCGGCCGACACGACCAGCCAGATCACGGCTGGGGTGAGCACCAGGAACGGGGCGGCCCGCCGGGCAGTGCCTGCATCGCCCAGCGCACGCAGCGTGACCAGGATGGCGACGATGCCGGTCGACCCGATCAGCGTGGTCAGGACGCCACCCCACGCGGGGCCACCAAGACCGATCCGGTCCAGCCCCACATAGAACAGGAACGACAACGGCGGATGGCCGGCGACCTGCGTGGTCCAGTGCTCCGGTGCGGAGTAGACGATGTTCTCGGCGAAGTTGGACAGCAACGGGCCCATGTTTGCGGCCCGGTCGACGTCGGCAAGGTATTCCGCCGGATTCCGAAGCGGCGCCACGAGTCCGCCGGACCACCCGCGTACCAACGCCAACCCGAGACCCCAGAGCAGACCCGCCACCCAGGTGACCCACAGCAGTCGGCGCCACGGCAGGACCTGAGCCAAGCGCGGCCCGTGGAGCATGGTCAGAACGGCCACCGATGCCGCGAGCAGCAAGCCCGGTCCGAAGGCCGGGTCGAGGGAGGCGCTCAACGGCGG
>JACCUM010000213.1 GCA_013811805.1 Geodermatophilaceae bacterium
TGATCTCCAGCAACAGAATTCGGGCGAGCGTGGTCGCGAGTGCGACCTGAGCGGGGTCACCGCGGATGCCGTAGGCGTAGGTCAACAACGGCGCGGCGACGATGGCCAGCGCGGTGGCGCCGACGACGAGCGTCGTGATCAGGCTGAACAGGCGTTGGGCGTAGGCCACCCCCTTGTCGTCGTCGCTCTCCTGAGCGCGCACGAGCAGTGGAACGACGACCGAGGTCAGGACACCGCCGATGAGCAGCTCGTAGACGATGTTGGGCAGGTAGTTGGCGGTCGTGTACGCATCCCCGACCAGCCCGATCCCGATCGCGGCGGACAGCACCGCGGCCTTGAGGCCCCCGGTGATCCGGGAGACGGCCGTGGCCACCGCCATCGTCCCGGTGGCCCGGAGCAGGCGGGAGCCCCCGGAGCTGACCGGTTCCCGCTCGTCGGCCGGCGCCGGGACGTAGGTGGTCAGTGACTCTCCGGGCAGCGTCTCGGGCGCCTCGACCTGCCAGGACCGCAGCGGTCGGGGGGGCGGCACCGGCGGCGGGTACTGTCTGACGTCGCCGCCGGGCGCCGAGGGCGCGTACGGCGGTGTCCCGTCAACCATCGAGGGCGCCGGATGTGACTGGATGGCGTCGTTGTCGGGCGTTGCAGATGCGTACGGCGGTGCGTCCCCGGCCATGGAGGGATCCGGAGGTGGCGGGATGGCGTCCGATGGCGTAGCGGCGGCAGGCGGGACGGCCGAAGGCGGGGGCGGGTTGGGTGACCGTTCCGGTGCCGGTACCGGCGGAAGTGCCGCGGCTACGGCTGGCATCAGACGGGTCGGCATGGGGTCCGGATCAGGCTCTGGACCTGCTCCACCAGCGCGCCCGGTCACGTCCGCACTCCTGCTGGTTTCCACGGAAACCGCCAGGACTGTCCGGCTGGAGCCCGCCGTCTTGGGCCTGGACTGGTGCTCACACCGGGCTCCGTGGCGGGGGTTGGACCAGCAGGGGCTCGGTGATCGGGGCGTCGGCGACATCCGACGGCACTCGGGGATCAGCTAGACCAGCGTCCGGGTCGTCTGTCGGCCGACGCCGGCCGCGCCAGTACTTGACCGATCGCCGGGCGAAGAGCAGAGCCAGCAGTGCCGCTGCGCCGAAGGTGATCGCCAGGGCGACCGGGCCGTACACCGTGCTCTGCACCCGAAGCTGCACCGGCGTACCGAGCGCCGTACCGGCCGGTGAGCTGATGCTGGCGATCACGGTGAAGCTGCCCGAGCGCTCCACGTTGGCCGGGATCGCGATGGTCGTCCGGGTCAGTGCGGGCAACACCTGAACGACGTTGGTCGTGGTGACTCCCGGTGCCCCACGCGGGGACAGCCGGACGGTCACCTCGACGGTGAACGGATTGTTGTTGAGGACGGTGAGCACCAGGGGTGCATCGGCCGAGGCGAGGCTGTACGTGCCGTTGGCCGGCGGGATGATGCCGACCGTCGCCGTCAGCCCACCGACGGCGGCCACGACGTCAGCCACCGCCGCGTCCCCGCCGGCCGGGCCGGGTCCCCGGTTACTGGTCGCCGCACGGGCCAGGGCGCGATCCAGAGCCAGCAGGTCGGTGTCCGGGTCGGTCATCGCGCTGGCGAAGTCATCGCGGGCCCGCATGGCCCCGACCAGCGGTGCCAGTTGCGACTCCGGGATGGTTCTGGACTCCGGGGCCGGCGAGAGGACCGTACGAGCCGCCGGCAGGGGCACCGCAGCATCCAGATCGATGACCTCCTCGGTGGCCAGCCACGGCTGTCTCGCGGCGGCGGCCATCAGCGCGCCTGCGGTGGCCGGGTCGAAGTCGCGCGCAGGTGTGAGCAGCAGGTGACGGGGCTGCGCCGAGCCCTCCACCGCGGTGACCACCAGTTCGGCGAGAAAGCGTTGCTGGGCCCTCGCCTGCGCGCCGGGCCCGGTGAGGTCGCCCTGTAGCAGCCCGCTCAGGACGTGGTCACCGACCAGCGCTGTGAGCGGTCCGGACTGGGTCTGGATCGTGCTGATCGGTTCCAGGGTCTCCTGATCCGGTCCGGGGAAAAAGGTCAGCCGGTCCTCGGCGATCACCTGGCTGGCGCCGTGCTCGGCCAGGAGGTCCATGACGGCGGGGTTGGCGGCGCTGCCGTCCGGTGGCCAGGCGATGGACTGCACCGGCGCGACACCGAGGATCTCCTGGAACAGGCCACCGGAGGGCCCATCGGGCAGCAGCCGTTCGACGGCCGAGCGCTCCCCGCGAGAGAGCAGGGCGGCCAGGTCCGGATCGGCGTAGGGCAAGGGGACGACCGGCAAGTCGGCGGCCAGGGCCCGCAATCGGGCCAACCAGTTCGCGGCATCGGCGCTCGCGGCCGACGACGTCTGCTGCTGGCCGTCGACCAGCACCTGGTAGCCGCCACCGGCCAGGACTTGTACCTCTTCGAGCAGCGCTGGATCGACGGCCAGGGTCACCGGGTCCGGCGCCGGACTCGACCCGTCGGTCTCGGGAAACTTCTCGATCGCGGCCAGCGCCTGATCCAGCCGGCCGGCCGGCCGCAGTGACTCGGCTAGTTCAGAACCGGTGAAAACGGCCGCGGCGTTGCGTTCCGGCGTGGCCACCAGCGGCCACAGCCAGGACAACCCGGTGATCGCCGTCGGAGGCTGCTCGAAGTAGGGCAACAGGATCACCTGTTCACCGACTCGACTCTCCGGATCTGAACCGGCCCGCCCGTTCACATTGACCAGCAGCGGGTAGGCGCCGCTGGCGGACACGCGGAGCTCCTCGGGCGTGGTGGTGTAGGTGAACGGCAGGACCCCCGAGGCAGCCAACGTTCGGCTCAACGCGACGAACGGGGTGCTCGAATCGTTGGCCTCGACCGGATCGGAGTCGTTGTCGGCCAGATCCGTTCGAGTGTCCAGTGCCGCTCCGCGTTGCAGGCGTACCGCCAGGTCGGTGACCGGGATATCGCTGGTGTTGACGAACCGGCCACGGATCTCGATCACCGTGCCGGGTGCTCCAACCTCCGGAGTGATGCTCTCGATGACGATCTCCACCGGGCGGTCACCGGGCGCCGAGCGCGCCGGCGTGGCCGTACCCACCAGCGCGATCAGCTGTATGACGAAGAACAACAGCACGACAGCCGCGGTGGCAAGGGGAGCACCGGCCAGCCGCGCACCGCCGTACGAGCCTCTCGTACCCCAGGTCGCCGTTATGCGTACAAGGGTTGGTATCCGGGCGCTCTTTTCGCCGCTATGCGCATAACGGCGAGAGTCCGGGCGCCGGAGTCCGCGCTTTCGTGCATAACCGTGGACGAGCGGACAGTGCCGGGGGTGCGGCGGCGTCACGCGGAGTCGACCCCCGCAGTCACGCGATGTCCGCGAGCAGGCGCGGAGCCCGCTCGGCGAGGGCCCGTTCGTCGGCGTAGGCCAGCTTTGCCGACAGCTCTTCGAGGGGTACCCAGGCCACTTCGTTGACCTCGATGTCCTCGTCGGACAGCGCACCCCCGACGGCAAGAAGCAGGAAATGGTGCACGGTCTTGTGGATCCGTCGGCCGTCCGCGACGAACCAGAAGTCGATCACGCCCAACGGCGCGAGGATCTCGCCGATGATCCCGGTCTCCTCCGCGACCTCGCGGACCGCGGTGTCCTCGGGGGACTCGCCGAGTTCGATGTGCCCCTTGGGCAGCGACCAGAGCAGCCTGCCCTTGCGGTCGATCCGCCCGATCAGCGCCGCGGCAGGTACGTCGCGTTCGGCGTCCACGACGAGCCCGCCGGCCGACGTCTCATCGACACGGCGCAGCCGGCGCGCGGGTCGAGTCGACTTGCCACGGCTGGGCATTGGTCGAGGGTAGCGCGACGCCCGGTGTTCGCCGGGTGAGTCGCGGCCGAGCGCGGCCGAGCGACCGCGGCAGGGCCGGCTGAGCACCCTGGCATACCCTGGCCGGTCGTGGCCGAGACCAACAACCATCAGATCAGTGCCGCGCAGCGTCGAGCGGTCAGCGAGTTGGTCGCCAAGGCTCCGGTGCTCGACGACCTCGCCACGGCCCTGCACGGGTACGAGGTGCACCTGGTCGGCGGTTCGGTACGCGACGCTCTACTCGGCCGGCTGCTGTTGCACCGTTCGGCTGCGCAGCGGTTGGCCGGACCCGGCGCGTCGAGCAGCGCAGCGCAGGACCCGTACAGCGCAGCGCAGGACCTGGACCTGACCACCAATGCTCGCCCGGCCGACGTCCTGCGCCTGGTCGAAGGCCTGGCCGAGGCGGTGTGGACGACCGGGATCGAGTTCGGCACGGTCGGGATCGCGCATCGCGGCTGGCGGATCGAGATCACCACCTACCGGGCCGACACCTACGACCGGACCTCGCGCAACCCCGACGTCCGATTCGGCACCTCGTTGGCCGCCGATCTGGCCCGCCGGGATTTCACGATCAACGCGATGGCTTTCTCGCTCGGGGCGGATCGGACCTTCACCGACCCGTACGGCGGTCTGGCAGACCTGGTGGACCGGCGGCTGCGTACGCCGGGCGCCCCGGAGGACTCGCTGGCCGACGACCCGCTGCGGATGATGCGCGCCGTCCGGTTCGTCTCCCAGCTGGATGTCACACTCGACCCGGCGCTGCTGGCCGCGATCATCGGGATGTCGGCCGAGCTGGCCCGGATCACGCCCGAGCGGGTGCAGGCCGAACTGTCCAAGCTGCTGCTCGGCGGGCATCCGCGACGTGGCCTGGAGCTGTTCGTGTCCACGGGGCTGGCCGACGTCGTACTGCCGGAGCTTCCGGCCCTCCAGATGGAGATCGACGAACACCACCAGCACAAGGACGTCTACACCCACTCGCTGACCGTGCTGGAGCAGGCGATCGCCCAGGAACCCGACGGCGAGCCGGATCTGGTTCTTCGACTGGCTGCTTTGCTGCACGACATCGGCAAGCCGGCGACCCGGCGGCACGAGCCTCGGGGCGGAGTGTCCTTTCACCATCACGAGGTCGTCGGGGCCCGGCTGGTCAAGTCCCGACTGGCTGCGCTGCGCTACCCCAAGCAGGTGATCGAGGACGTGTCGCGGCTGACCTACCTGCATCTGCGCTTCCACGGGTTCAGCGGCGGGGAGTGGACCGACTCGGCCGTACGGCGCTATGTCACCGACGCCGGGCCGCTGCTGTCCCGGCTGCACAAGCTGGTCCGGTCGGACTCGACCACCCGCAATCAGCGCCGGGCCCGTGCCTTGGCGGACTCCTACGACCTGCTCGAGCAGCGGATCGCCGTACTGGTGCAGGCCGAGGACCTGGCCCGGGTACGCCCGGATCTCGACGGCAACGCGATCATGGCACTGCTGGACATCCCGGCGGGTCCGCTGGTCGGCAAGGCCTGGCGCTATCTCAAGGAACTCCGGATGGACCGGGGTCCGTTGAACCGCGACGAGGCGGAGGCCGAACTGCTGAGCTGGTGGGCCGACCAGCCCAAGCCCTGAATCCCGCGGGTCTGAGCGGGTCTGAGCGGGTCTGAGCGGGTCAGGGTGGGTAGCTGAAGCGGCGGGCGGCCAGCGCGTACCCGAAGGCGGTCAGCAGATAGGCGATGCCGACGCCGATCAGGACCGGCAGCGAGACCCCGTTGTCCGGCAGTGTCCGCGCCCCGATCAACAATCCGCCGACAAAGGCCAGATTGAACAGCGTGTCGGACACCGAGAAGACCCGGCCGCGGTAGGCGTCGCTGACGTGTTCCTGGAAGACCGTGTCCGCGCAGACCTTCACCGCCTGCCCGACTCCCCCGATCAGGAACGCGGCAATCAACAGGAGCTCGAGTTCGTACGGCGGGCCGAGCGTCACCTCGGTGATGGCGGCCAGCACCAGCAGGGTCAGTATCCAGCGCGGCTTGCCGATCCGCCGCGACATCAGCGGCGTGATCGCAGCAGCAGACAGCGCGCCGGCTGCGCCGATCACCAGGACCTGGCCCAGCCCGACGATCCCGGACTGGAAGAAGCCCTCCGACTCGAAATAGTTCCGGTACAGCAGCAGGGTCGCCAGCGTTGTGAGGCCGTACACCGCACGGTAGATCGTCAGTACCGCCAGTGCTCCAACCGCCGGCGGATGCGCGGCGATGTGGCGCAGGCCCGCGACCAGGCCGATCACCACATCGCGGACCGTCGACCGGGCGTGGCCCTCCACGGTGTCCGGTCCCAGGTAGGCGCGCGCGAAACCGCCGGCTAGCCCCGCCGCTGCCAGATAGCCGACGGTGGAGGACACCGCCAGCACGCCGTACCCTGCGTTGTTCTCGCCTACTAGCTCCAAAAGGCCAAGGGCCGCACCGGCTCCGGTAACTGCCAGGACAGCGCCGAGGGTTGTCGTGAGGGCGTTCGCGGTGACCAGTTCGCCGTCCTCGGCGACGTGCGGCAGGGCGGCCGACAGCGCCGAGAGGACAAACCGGTTCACCGCGAGAACGGTCAGCGCGGCGAGATAGAGCCAGCCACCGCCGACTCCGGTCGCCAGCAGCCCGGCGACTCCGACAACCTGGAGGCTGCGGACCAGGTTGGCCACGAGCAGGACACTGCGCCGATCCCAGCGGTCCAGCAGGACGCCGGCGAACGGGCCGACCAACGAATAGGGCAGCAGCAGGATCGCGAAACCGGCGGCGACATCGGCCGGGGTTGCCGCCCGCTCGGGGTTGAACAGCACCGCCCCGGCCAACGATGCCTGGAAGACGCCGTCGGCGAACTGCCCGGACATGCGGGTGCCGAGCAGCCGGCGAAAGTCCCCGCGACGCAGCAGGCCGCGTACGACGTGGTGGGCGACGGTCTGCACGGTCGCTCAGGTTACGGACCCCCGGCCGAGCGACTCGTACGCCGGTGCGGGCCTGGTCGTGGTGATCTTGAGCTTTTGTCGGTTGGCGACCGTCGCGTACGGCGTGTCGCCGCAATAGGGGCAAGATCACCGCGGACCGGGGCGAAGGTCGGCGGGTCCCAGGGGGCGCGGTACCGGGCGATCCTGGGGCACACTTGTTCTCGATGAGCCCTTCTCCGACCCCGGACCGCGACCGGCAGCCCTCGACCGCCCATCTCGGATGGGCACCAGGCGCCGGACAGGACATCGTTGCCGGTGGCTTGCTGATCGCCATGCCGGTTCTCGCGGACCCGAATTTCAGCCACACCGTCATCTTCGTGCTCGAGCACTCGTCCGACGGCACCGTGGGGGTGGTTCTCAACCGGCCCAGTGAGGTCAGCCTCGAACACGTGTTGCCGACCTGGGCGCCGCTGGCCACGGGCTCGGAGTTCTTCCACGTCGGAGGTCCCTGCCAGACCGACGCGGCGCTGTGCCTGGCCCGAGGTCCGCTGCTCGATGCCCGCGCCGGAATCGACGGTGGCCGAGCGGAACTCTCGGCGCTCGGGCTCAAGCCGACCGGTCCGGGAGTCTTCCTGGCCGACCTGGATGTCGAGCCGGTGCCCTCGGCGCAGCTGATCAGTGACATCCGGGTCTTCGCGGGTTATGCCGGATGGTCGGCCGGGCAACTGGACGCCGAGATCGCCGAGGGCGCCTGGGTGTGCCTTCCCTCGCTGCCCGAGGATGTCTTCACGATCAGCCCGGCGACGTTGTGGCGCACCGTGTTGGCTCGCCAGCGCGGACCACTCGGCATCCTGCGCAGCGCGCCGGAGGATCCGGCACTGAACTAGGTACGTCGACGGGCACGGGATCTTTACGGGACCGGCACGGCTCCGGTACAAAGCCAGATACGGGGCCAGGTACTCGCGGTCGTACCCGGCGCTAGGCGCGATCGGCGGGCCGCTCCGGCAGCAGGAAGGCGCGATGGCCACCGGAATCTCTGACGACACGATCATGATGTACGTGATCCACGACGCATTGCGGCGCGACCTCGAGCACCTGACCCGAGCGGTCGAGAGCGGGGACCTGGCCGACCCACAACGCCGGCAAGCGGCCAACGCCGGCTGGGAGCTGTTCAAGTACCAGTTGCACCACCACCACACCGGTGAGGACGTCGCGTTGTGGCCCAGGGTCCGCCCGCGCCTGGCCGGGCGCCCCGACGACCTCGCACTGCTCGATGAGATGGAGGCCGAGCACGTACGGATCGGCCCGCTGATCACCGAGATCGACGCTGCCGTGGCCGACCAGGACACCGGCGTTGACCGGCTGCCCGAGGCGACGGCGGCCTTTCGCCGCCAGCTGACCGATCATCTCGGGCATGAGGAGCGCGAGGCTGTACCGGTGATCGAGTCCGTGATGACTCGCAAGGACTGGAAGGAGTTCGCCCGCACTCAGCAGAAGTCGGTGGGGGGTATCAAGGGAGCGGCGGAGTTCTTCCCGTACATCCTGACCGGCGCCGATCCCGAGCGGGGCGCTCAGGCCGTCAGCATCTTCCCGCCGCCACTGCGGCTACTGATCCGCAAGGTGTGGCAGCCCCGCTACGCCAAGCGAAAGCTGTGGGCCTGATCCGGCCAGCCTGATCGGCGAGTCGACTGCCGACCCTGCCCGGTCTGCGGTAGAACGGACGCAGTCGGCTGGAGCGGCTTGGGGAAGAAGCCGCTCCACCCGACATTCACGTGTAGGGGCCTGGTTGGGCGATTGCGCCAGGGACTCAGATGCCGACCGCCGTGGCTACCTCGGGATAGTCGGTCGCGGCCACCGTCTCCTCGGCCGGTGGGGCCTCGACCGTCTGCGGCCCGTGGTCGGACAGCGTGATCGTGATTCGGATCGCGGAGTTGGGCAGTGTCGTCACGTACTGCAGCAGCAGCTTTTCGGTGACCCCGACCGCCACCTGGGCCTGGCCGAAGCTGAATAGCGCCGCCAACTGGCCGTCGATGGTCGTCTGCCCCTGGAAGGTGTAGTCGCGCTCCAGATAGGCGGCGGCAGTGTCGGGCTCAGGGGCGGCAAGCCGGGGAAGCAGGGCAACGACCGTGTCGATCAGGTCCTGGCCGGGCTGGACCTGGCGGCGCATGAAGTTCACCCCGGGTACGCCGGCCGCGGCCATCGCGTCGGTCAACCCGGGTACGTCGCCGAAAGTGACCTCGTCGGTGCTGAAGTACAGGCTGCGGCTCTCGGCTGGCTGCTGCCCGTTGTAGTCCGTGACCGCGGTCCCGGTCCCGGTGCCGGTCGTGAAGTCCAGCGTGCCGGTGTAAGTGAACGTGGTGTTCTCCGCGTACGGCGAGACGGCCCGGAAGGCGACGCCGCCGGCGGTGAAGTTCCGGTTCAGCAGCCCGGCAAGGGTTTCGGCCTCCACCGGGGTGATCGGGTCGCCGATCTGGCGTTCGGGGCTTTCCTCGACGCACCCGGCCAGGCCGAGCAGCGCCGTGACGATCAGGAGCAGAACGGCCCGGAGGAGCAACGGAGGCAGGCGGGAGGATCTCATCGGCGCCAACCCTAAGCGGATGCTGAGTTGATCATCGGCAAACACGAGGTTCTCGGCGGAGAAACCCTGGCATTCGCCGATGATCAACTCGAAAGAAGGCTAGGTGTCGAGTTCTCCGCTGATGAAGGCCTCGACCGCGTCCCTGGCATCGTCGTCGGCGTACTGCACCGGCGGGGACTTCATGAAGTACGACGAGGCCGACAGCAGCGGGCCGCCGATGCCGCGGTCCTTGGCGATCTTGGCCGCCCGGATCGCGTCGATGATCACACCGGCGGAGTTCGGCGAGTCCCACACCTCGAGCTTGTACTCCAGCGACAGCGGGGTGTCGCCGAAGGAACGACCCTCCAGCCGTACGTAGGCCCACTTACGGTCATCCAGCCACGGCACGTGGTCCGACGGTCCTATGTGGACGTCGGCCTTGGCCATCTCGTGCGGGATCTGGCTGGTGACCGACTGGGTCTTGGAGATCTTCTTGGACTGAAGCCGCTTGCGCTCCAACATGTTCATGAAGTCCATGTTGCCGCCGAAGTTCAGCTGGTAGGTGCGCAGCAACTCGACACCGCGGTCCTCGAACAGCTTGGCCAGCACCCGGTGGGTGATGGTAGCCCCGACCTGGCTCTTGATGTCGTCGCCCACGATCGGCACGCCGGCCTCGGTGAACTTCGCCGCCCACTCGGGGTTGCTGGCGATGAACACCGGCAGCGCATTGACGAAACCGACCTTGGCATCGATCGCGCACTGCGCGTAGAAGCGCGCCGCATCCTCGGAGCCGACCGGGAGGTAGGACACCAGCACGTCGGCCCTGGTGTCGCGCAGGACCTGGACCACGTCGACCGGCTCCGCGTCGGACTCCGCCACGATCTCGCGGTAGTACTCGCCGAGCCCGTCGTAGGTGTGCCCCCGCAGGACGGTGACGCCGGTCTCCGGCACGTCGCAGAACTTGATCGTGTTGTTCTCACTCGCCCCGATCGCGGTCGACAGGTCCTCGCCGACCTTCTTGGCGTCGACGTCGAACGCGGCCACGAACTCGATGTCGCGGATGTGGTAGTCCCCGAACTCCACGTGCATCAGGCCCGGGACCCGGTCCTGCGGATCGGCGTCCTTGTAGTACTCGACCCCCTGAACCAAGGACGACGCGCAGTTGCCTACGCCGACGATGGCGACTCGTACTGAACCCATGGCGGGCTCCCTTCTGGTGGATGTTTCGGATGTGCCAGATGTTTCGGTCAGTGATGTGCTGGTGTGTGCAGTTCTCGTCACGGGGTCCGTCTCATCGCGTCTCATCGCGGCTCATTGGGCCGACCTGGTGTCGGGTCGCCGGCCTGATCGGCTCGCTCGGTGTCGATCAGCTCCGACAGCCAGCGCACCTCCCGGTTCACGGAGTCCAGACCATGCTGGTGCAACACGAGGGTGTACCGGTCGAGCCGTTCCCGGGTACGAGCCAACGCGGTGGTCAGACCCTCCTGCTGCTCCTCGACTCTGCGCCGGCGGCCTTCGAGGATGCGCAGCCGTACGTCGCAGGCGGTGTAGGAGAAAAAGGCCAGGTGGACCCCGAACCGCTCGTCGTCATAGGCGTCGGGTCCGGTCTCGGCCACCCAGTCCGCGAACCGCTCCTTGCCCTCAGCGGTCAACTTGTAGACGACCTTGCCGCGCTTGCCGGTGAACGCCGAGGCGTCGGCGGGCAGCAGCCTGCTGGCCGCGACCGTGTCGTCGACGGCGATCAGACCGGACTCCTTCATCCGCCGCAGCGCCGGGTAGAGCGAGCCGTAGGAGAAGGCCCGCAGCCCGCCGCACACAGTGGACAGCTCCTTGCGCAGTTCGTAGCCGTGCATCGGCCGGTCGTGGAGCAGACCGAGGATCGCGAACTCCAGCATCCCGACCCCTCCCTGTCCCGCAGCCCGGCGGTTTGTGTGGAAACCGCCAGCACTTCTGCACGACGATGTATCGAGACGATATATCAGGTCGCCGGTCTAGGCGAACAATGGGTGGCCAGAAAGCACACCGCTGATGCTCCACGGCGGAGTCCCGAACGCTGATCCGGCGGCTACGCTGGTCAGGTGCTCAGCCGAGGCTCGGTCGTGGACTACGCGCTGCAACGCCGCGCGCTCCTGGCTGACGTGCACGCCGGCCGGGTCGGCCTGATCCAGGCCTGTGATGCCAGCCCGTACCTGTTGCGCGCGGCTAAGTACCACGGTGAACCGACCCAGACCAGCTGTCCGATCTGCCGCAAGGAATTTCTGACCCGGGTGCACTACATCTACGGCGAGCGGCTGGGCACACTGTCCGGTCAGGCCAAGACCGAGCGCGAACTTATGGTGATGGCCGGCCGGGCGTCGGAGTTCAGCGTGTACGAGGTCGAGGTCTGCCGCAGCTGCTCATGGAATCACCTGATCGCCTCCTACGTCCTGGGCGCCGATCGGTTGGATGCCAGCGGCAAGCCCACCGGCCGAGCTGCCCGTAACTGAATGCGCCTGACGGGGGCTCTCGGGTCGGCGACGTACTGTGACCGGCGTGTCCCACTCTGACAACCGAACCCGACCGATGCCTGCACTCGGCCAGTCCGGGACCGGTCGAGCCGCGCCCGGCCTGGACGGTGCGCCGGGCCAGGTCAGGGCCACGGCAGGCGGCTCCACGGCAAGCGACCCACGGGCAAGCACACGCCGTAGCCGGCGCCGCGACGCCCGTCAGTCGCGGACGAAGAAGGAGCGGTTCAAGCGCCGACTCAAGATCGCCGCTGCGACGCTGGCCGTGCTGTCGCTGTTGTTCGGGGCGTTCGTCGTGGTCGTGTACGCGAATACCGCCGTACCGACCCCCGAGCAGATCCGGACCAATCAGACCTCGGTCGTCTACTACTCCGACGGGACCAGCGTCCTGGCCCGGGTCGGGGAGGAGAACCGTACCGACGTCGACCTCGAGGTCGTACCCGAGCACGTCCGCAATGCCGTACTGGCGGCAGAGAACCGCGGCTTCTACTCCGACCCCGGGATCTCGTTCAGCGGGATCATGCGGGCGGTCTGGAACAACCTGACCGGCGGGGAGACCCAGGGCGGGTCGACGATCACCCAGCAGTACGTGAAGATCGCGTTTTTGACCTCCGAGCAGACTCTGTCCCGCAAGTTCCAGGAGTTGTTCCTGGCGATCAAGCTGGACAACGAGTTCTCCAAGAACCAGATCCTGGAGTACTACCTCAACACGATCTACTACGGCCGGGGCGCGCATGGGATCCAGGCGGCGGCCGAGACGTACTTCGGCAAGAATGCCGCCGACCTGACCGTGGCCGAGGGTGCGGTGCTGGCTTCGAGCATCCGCAGCCCGGCGCTGTACGACCCGACCAACCATCCCGAGGCGGCCGCAGAGCGCTTCGAGTACGTCCTGGACGGGATGGTCGAGGAGGGCTGGCTGGCTGACCGCGACCGCGGGGCGCAGGCCTATCCGGCCGTGCTGCCGATCGGCCCGGCGGCGGTCAACCAGGCCAACGGCCCCGAAGGCTTGGTCCTCAATCAGGTCCGGGAAGAGCTGGCCGCCATCGGGTTCGACGAGTCGCGGCTCTATCGCGACGGCCTGCGAGTGACCACGACCGTGAACCCCGGCGCGCAGCAGGCCGCGATCCAGTCGGTGAACGACATCATGGCCGGGCAGCCGGCCAACCTGCGCCCGGCGCT
>JACCUM010000023.1 GCA_013811805.1 Geodermatophilaceae bacterium
ATCGTGATCAATCTGATCTCGATGCTCATCTACTTCCAGGCGTCGTCCCTGATCAGCTTCATCTTCCCGATCCTCATCATCGTGTTCCTCGTGAACCCGCAGTCAAAGGCCTGGATCACTGCACGCGGCGGCAAGACCTTCGGCTGACCACACCACGGCAGGGGCGGACCGGATGACTTCCTACGGCGACAACCCACAACAACCCGGGTACGGTCAACCCGGGTACGGCCAACAGCCCGGATACGGCCAACAGCCCGGATACGGCCAACAATCGGGCTCCCCTCAGCCCTATGGCTACGGTCAGCAGCCTGGCCATCCGCAGCCCTATGGCTATGGCAGCGGCGCCCCACCGCAGCGTCCTGCTGCGGTCACCACCGCTTCGGTCCTCGGCTTCATCCTCGGCGCCTTCGCAGTGATTGCCGCGATCGTGTTGTTTGCCGGGGGTAGCTTCCTGACCGGCGTTGACGACGGCGGAACCGGGATCGCCGGGGCCATTCTGGGAGTTCTGATCGTCGTCGGTCTGCTCGTCGTGAGCATTGCCGTGATGTTGATCTGGGGCGCGGTGCTGGCGCTGAACGGGCGCAGCAGGGTGTTGCTCATCGTCGCGGCGTCGCTGGTGGCCGGCTTGGGGTTGATCGGCTTTTTCGGCAGCCTGGGTAACCCTGGTAGTGACGGTGGAGGCATCATCTCGCAGTTGATCGGGCTGGTGATCGCCGGCCTCATCGTGGTCTTGCTAAGTCTCGGGCCGGCAGCGCAGTATTTCGCCGCTCACCGCGCCCGCCGAGGGTCGTGACCCTGCCCGGGTGAGTCCTGCTGGCTGGCCGGACGCACCCGGCGGGAGTACTCAGTTCCTCGCGGCGCTTCCCTGGTAGTCGTCCTCGGTCTTGACCCAGCTCATCAGCCCGCGCAGGTCGCGTCCGGTGGACTCGATCGGGTGCGCCTCAGCGGCCGCGCGTTTTGCCTTGAAGTCCGGGGCTCCGGCGTCCTGGTCGGCGATGAAGTCCCTGGCCCAGGATCCGTCTTTGATCCGGGCGAGCAGTCCGGACATGGTCTCGCGGACGTGAGCGTCGATGACTCTCGGACCGGAGGTGTAGTCGCCGTACTCTGCCGTGTCCGAAACCGACCAGCGCTGCTTGGCTATTCCGCCCTCGTACATCAGGTCGACGATCAGCTTGAGCTCGTGCAAGCACTCGAAGTAGGCGATTTCGGGCTGGTATCCCGCATCAGTCAGGGTCTCGTATCCGGCTACGACCAGCGCCGACAACCCTCCACATAGGACAGCTTGCTCTCCGAAGAGGTCGGTCTCGGTCTCCTCGGTGAACGTGGTCTTGATTACTCCAGCCCGGGTCCCGCCGATTCCCTTGGCATAGGAGAGCGCGAGAGGCAGGGCGTTGCCTGACGGATCCTGCTCGACGGCGACGAGGCATGGAACTCCTTTGCCGTCCGAGAACTCACGACGCACGAGATGACCGGGTCCCTTCGGCGCAACCATAGCCACGTCCACATTGGACGGTGGACTGATGTAGCCGAATCGGATGTTGAATCCATGCCCGAAGAACAGCGCATCACCGTCCTGCAGGCTGGGCTCCACCGACTCGGTGTAAAGCGTGCGTTGGATGTGGTCCGGGGCCAGGATCATGATCACGTCAGCTTCTGCGGAGGCTTCGGCCGGAGTGATGACACGCAGCCCCTCGGCCTCGGCCTTGGCCCTACTCTTCGAGCCTTCGGGCAGTCCGACGCGTACGTCGACGCCGGAGTCGCGCAGCGACAGCGCGTGCGCGTGCCCCTGGCTGCCGTAGCCCAGGACGGCCACGACCCGTCCCTGGATCACAGACAGGTCGGCATCGTCGTCGTAATAGATCTCGGCAGCCATGTAACGCAGGTGTCCTCTCGGGAGTTCGTTGGGTCGGTGTGAGTGGTCAAGGGCGTGCAGGTGATGCCGTACGGCCAGAGGAGTCACGACGCGCGATCCACCGCGCGCAACGAGCCCGCGCCAGCAATGGAACGGGGACCGCGGGCCATCGCCACGACTCCCGACTGTGCCATCTCCTTGATACCCAGGGGGGTGAGCACCTCGAGCAGGGCCTCGAGTTTGGCCGGCGCACCCGTGGCCTCGAGAGTGACGCTCTCGGCATTGACATCGACGACACGAGCCCGGAACAGTTCGGCGGTCTGCAGCACGACCGTGCGATCTGCCAGGGATGCGGCGACTTTCACCAAGAGCAGTTCACGCTGGACTGCGGCGTCGTCATCGAGTTCGACGATCTTGATCACGTTGATCAGCTTGTTCAGTTGCTTGGTGACCTGCTCGAGCGGTTGGGCGGCGACGTTCACGACGATGGTCATGCGCGACAGGTCCGCGTTCTCGGTCGGGCCCACGGCCAGCGAGTCGATGTTGAACCCGCGACGGCTGAACAACGCCGAGACCCGCGCGAGGACACCGGGCTTGTTCTCGACCAGGACCGAAAGCGTATGTCTGCTCATGGTTTACCGCTCCTAGACCTGGGACTCGTCGAACTCCGGGCGCACGTCGCGCGCGGCGAGGATCTCGTCGTTGCTGGTGCCGGCCGGAACCATGGGCCAGACCTGGGCATCCTGACCGACGCAGAAGTCCACGACCACCGGAGCATCGTTGACCGCCATGGCCTTCTCGATCGTCATGTCGACGTCTGCCTTTGTCTCGCACCGCAACCCGACGCAACCCAGTGCCTCAGCGAGGAGGAGGAAATCCGGGATCCGGCGGGTCTGCTCGGTCTGCAGGGTGCCCAGGCCGGTGTTGGAGTAGCGACCGTCGTAGAACAGCGTCTGCCACTGGCGAACCATGCCGAGGTTACCGTTGTTGATGATGGCTACCTTGATCGGTATCCCCTCGATCGCGCAGGTTGCAAGTTCCTGATTGGTCATCTGGAAGCAACCGTCGCCGTCGATGGCCCACACGGTCGCCTCAGGCCGGCCGACCTTGGCGCCCATAGCCGCCGGCACGGCGTACCCCATCGTTCCCAGGCCACCTGAGTTCAGCCAGGTGTAGGGCTTCTCGTAGCTGATGAACTGGGCAGCCCACATCTGGTGCTGACCCACGCCAGCCACATAGAGCGCATCCGGACCGGCGATCGCCCCGAGTCGCTCGATCACGTACTGCGGGGCCAGTTCTCCGTCGTCGGGCCACTCGTAGCCCAGCGGATAGGTCTCCCGGTAGCCGTCTAGTTGGCGCCACCAGGCGGTCAGATCAAGCTTGCGGCCGGCGGCGAACTCAGCCGCCAGGGCGTCGTACAGGGCGGCGATCGTCTCCTTGCAGTCCCCCACGATCGGTACGTCGGCGAGGCGGTTCTTCGAGATCTCGGCCGGATCGATGTCGGCGTGGATGACTTTGGCGCCGGGGGCGAAGGTGGACAACTTGCCGGTCACCCGGTCGTCGAATCGTGCGCCGAGGCAGATCAGAAGGTCGCTGCGCTGCAATGCCGTCACTGCCGCGACGTTGCCGTGCATGCCGGGCATCTTGAGGTTCTGCGGGTGGCTGTCCGGGAATGCGCCGCGGGCCATCAGGGTCGTCACGACCGGGGCGCCGGTGAGTTCGGCCAGCTGGGCCAACTCTGCGCATGCGTGGGCTTTCAGCACGCCCCCGCCGACATAGAGCACCGGGCGTTTCGCCTGGGTGATGACCGTGGCCGCTTCGCGTACCTGCTTTCCGTGCGGACGCAGGTTCGGCCGGTAACCCGGCAGGTCGACCCGGCTGGGCCAGCTGAAGGTGGTTCGCGCCTGGAGAACGTCCTTGGGCACATCGACTAGGACCGGGCCGGGCCGCCCGCTCGCAGCGAGGTGAAAGGCCGCTGCAACCGTGGATGGGATGTCGGCCGGATCGGTCACCAGGAAGTTGTGCTTGGTGATCGGCATCGTGATGCCGCAGATGTCAGCTTCCTGGAACGCGTCGCTGCCGATGGACGCGCTTGGCACCTGGCCGGTGATGGCCACGATCGGTACCGAGTCCATGTGTGCATCGGCGATCGGGGTGACCAGGTTCGTCGCGCCCGGCCCGGAGGTGGCCATGCAGACGCCGACCTTGCCGGTGGCCTGGGCATATCCCTCCGCGGCATGGCCGGCACCCTGCTCGTGGCGGACCAGGACGTGGCGGACGGCAGTCGAGTCGAACAGCGGATCGTAGAGCGGAAGGATCGCGCCACCCGGGATACCGAACACCACGTCGGTGCCGACCGCTTCGAGGGAGCGGACCAGGCTCTGTGCGCCGGTGCAGCTCGTGTCGTCGATGGGATCGGTGCTCATGGTCGGTGCTCCTGTCGGTGACTCTCGTGGCAACGTGGCTGACGGCAACAAAAAACCCTTCGTGCAGAGCACGAAGGGTGAGCGCGTCGGTCCGGAGCGGACCGCGCGCTAAGTGATTACTACGAGGTACGAAAACAATGGCACGTCCTCAGCCTGACGCATGAAGACACTGGAGTCAAACCCCCCGTCGCACCCCGACTCGTCGGCTACTGGCCCACCGCCCCGTCGAGGCGCTGGCGCAGCAGGTCGATGTGGCCGTTGTGCCGGGCGTACTCCTCCACCATGTGCACCAGCACCCAGCGCAGCGAGATCGGTCCGCGCCAAGGATCATTGCCGGTGACGTCTAGGTCCGGCGCCTGCGCCACGAACCGCTCGGTGAACGCGACCTCGGCCCGCCAGGTGCTCCAGGCCTGCGCGACAACCTCCGGGTCGGGCACTGCCCCGGTGAAATCTCCGTCGGGGTCGGTCTTGGAGTAGAAGTGCGGCGGCGCTTCCTGGCCGGCCATCACCCGTCGAAACCAGCCGCGCTCGACCTCGGCCATGTGCCGCACCAGGCCGAGCAGCGACATCGTGGAGGGCTCCACTGCGCGACGGGCTAGGTCGGCGGCGCCGAGACCGGAGCATTTCAGTTCCAGTGTGTCGCGCTGCCAGCGTAGGAAGGCAACCAACGTCGTGGCCTCGTCGGCTTGAGCCGGCGGGTCTGATCGTGGGTCGGCGCCGGGGTCGGTGAACATGTCGATGGACATGCGCACCATCATCGGCGCTCCGCGCAGCAGCCACCACCGGATTACGACGCTGGCTCATCGGGCCGATGTGTCATCCTGCTGCTCACACCGAGCTAGCCGCAGACGGCGCCCTCGGCTGCCGAGCCGACCAGCTTGGCGTACTTGCCGAGCACGCCGGTCGGGTATCGCGTTTGCGGGGGGGTCCAGCCCGCACGTCGGCTCGCGAGTTCGGTCTCGTCGACGAGTAGGTCCAG
>JACCUM010000031.1 GCA_013811805.1 Geodermatophilaceae bacterium
TCTATGCGCCCGACGAGTTCCGGACCTCTGATCACGATCCGGTGCTGGTCGGACTGGCCCTGGACGGGCTACCGGGCTCGACCGTGACCGCGAATCCGAGCCGGCTATGGCCACCGAATCACATGTATCGGACGGTCGAGGTGACTGCGCGTTCGGCAGCCGGCGTTGCGCTGACCGTCGCGATTGTGTCGGTGACCTCGTCCGAGCCCGACTGCGGTGGTGACTTCGGCGAATTCTGCAACGACATCGTTCAGGTCGACCAGGACACCCTTCAACTCCGGTCGGAGCGGTATGCCGAAGCCGGTCGGACGTACACGATCGTGGTGACCGTGACCGACGGGACGCAGACGGTGTTCGAGACTTTGACGGTCAGGGTCGCCAAGCGCTAGCCACCGGGCTCAGCCGGACTTGCGACGGTGAGTTCGTTGCTGTTTGTCGTTGGGATGCAGGGACATTCCGGTCCCGTTGAGGTGCTCCTCGCCGGTGCGCTCGGCGGCCTTCGCGTTCTTCGCCTCAAGTGCCTGACGGAAGGTGTCGCGGGTCTTGTCGTCGGCGCCTGACACTTGTCCCTGAGTTTCGGCCGCTGACGCGGGCTTGCTGGACTTCGACTCTGACTTGGACACCGTCTTCTTCTCGGCCATGACGGGCTCCTCCCGGGCGGCCGCGTCACAGCGGATCCGCGAATCGTGCTCGAATGATCGTGGTTCATCCCATCGTTCCCTACTGCCGTCGGCAACCCGGTTTCCGCCTCCGATACCGGCCTGTCTCAGATCATCCGGAGCGCCCTGTGCGCTACCGATCGGTATGGCGTTAGCGTTGCCGCCATGTTGGGTCTGCCCGCGGGGATTCGGGCCTGTCTTTTCGATGTTGACGGGGTGCTCACCGAGACGGCGATCGTGCACCGAGCAGCGTGGCGGCGAACATTCGACACGTTCCTCTCGGGATATCCGGGGCTGACTCCCGAGCAGGCTGCGCCGTTCACCGACGCGGACTACAACGCCCACGTCGACGGAAAGCCGCGGAAGGACGGCGTACGCGACTTTTTGGCATCCCGGGAGATCAACCTGCCGGAGGGGTCCGTTGAGGACGGTCCGGATGCGGCCACCGTCGAGGGAGTCGCCACCCGCAAGAACGACTTGATCCTCGCCGAGCTGGAGGAGAACGGAGTCACCCCATACCCCGGGTCATTGCGTTATCTCGAGGCCGCCCGGTCGGCCGGATTGCGGATTGCCGCCGTGACCGCATCGGCCAACGGCGAGCAGGTAATCGAGGCCGGCGGCTTCACGGAATACTGCGAGGTTCGGATCGACGGCCTGGTCGCTGAGCGGGACAACCTCAGGGGCAAGCCGGCCCCCGACCCGTTTCTCGCCGGGGCGCGGGCACTGGGGGTGGACGCGTCCGAGGCGGCAGTCTTCGAGGACGCGATCTCCGGTGTCCAGGCCGGCCGCGCCGGCAACTTCGGCTTCGTCATCGGAGTGAACCGGGTGGGTCAGGCCGAGGCACTTCGCGCACATGGCGCTGACATCGTCGTCGACGATCTCGCCGAACTGCTCGACGATGATGCGGGCGCCCGCTCATGACCCATTGCCCCGCCCGCTCATGACCTTCGCCAATGAGACGCGACACACCTCCTTCACCGACACCTGGAAGCTGCGGGAGGACGGCTTCGATCCCGATCGCCTGGGACATCTCGAGTCGCTGTTCGCCCTGTCCAACGGCCACATCGGGCTGCGCGGCAGTCTCGAGGAGGGTGAGCCCCGCCGGCTCCCGGGTAGCTATCTGAACGGGCTGTACGAGGAACGCGTCCTGCCGCACGCCGAGGCGGGATACGGATTCCCCGAGTCCGGGCAGACCGTGGTCAACGTCGCCGACGGGAAGCTCATCCGCCTGCTGGTTGGCGATTCACCGCTCGATCTCGCCTATGGCGAAGTGATCCACCACGAGCGGACGCTGGATCTCAGAACCGGCCTGCTGCACCGCTGTACCGAATGGCGCTCACCGAACGGTCGATCGGTCCGGGTTCGTTCGCAGCGCCTGGTCTCCCTGGTACGGCGCTCCATTGCCGCCATCTACTACGAGGTCGAGCCGATCGATGCCGATGGTGACCTCTATGTGGCCATCCAGTCCGATCTACTGGCCAACGACAACACCTCGGAGGGACCGAGTTCGGATCCCCGCTCGGCGGCGCGGGTACCCCCCCTGGTCGGCGAGCTTTCCGCCGGCAAGGACACCCGCGCGGTGCTGGGCCACGTGACGCGGAGCAGCCGCCTGCGGATGGCGGTGGGGATGGATCATGAGCTGGAGCTTCCCGATCGCTCGAGCACCTCCCTCGACGTCAACACCGACGTCGCCCGGTTCACGGTTTCGGCGCGATTGCCGGTGGGGTCCAAGCTGCGGCTGGTGAAGTACCTTGCCTACGGCTGGTCCAGCCGTCGCTCGGCGCACGCGCTGCGCGATCAGGTCGAGGGGGCGCTGGCCACCTCCAAGCTGTCCGGTTGGGATGTCCTGGTCAACGAACAGCGAAAGTTCCTCGACGACCACTGGGCCGCAGCCGATGTGGAGATCGAGGGCGACGACGAGATGCAGCAGGCCGTCCGAGTGGCGATGTTCCACGTCCTGCAAGCCGCCGTACGGGCCGAACGCCGGGCGATCCCGGCCAAGGGGCTCACCGGTCCGGGATATGACGGTCATACTTTCTGGGACACCGAGAGCTATGTCCTGCCGGTCCTCACCTACACCACACCGTGGGCCGCCCGTGACGCCTTGATCTGGCGGCATTCCACGCTGGACCGGGCTCGGGAACGAGCCGCCGTGCTGGGCCAACAGGGCGCAGCGTTTCCGTGGCGCACGATCAATGGTGCCGAGTGCTCGGGCTACTGGCCGGCCGGAACGGCGGCATTCCATATCAATGCCGACATTGCCGACGCGGTCGCTCGCTACTACGGGGCCACCGGAGATACAGACTTCGATCGCGACTACGGTGTCGAGATCCTGATCGAGACCGCCCGGCTGTGGATGTCCTTGGGACACTTCGCCGCCGACGGCGGGTTTCGGATCGACGGGGTCACCGGACCCGACGAGTATTCGGCGATCACCGACGACAACACGTTCACCAACCTGATGGCCCAACGCAACCTTCGTGAGGCCGCCGCTGCTGTGCACCGTCAGGAGGCCGTAGCCGCCCGGCTCGGTGCGGATCAGGACGAAGTCGAATCGTGGGGCCGGGCCGCCGACGCGGTCGTGATCCCGTACGACGAGCGCCTGCAGGTTCACCAGCAGTCCGAGGATTTCACCGAGCACGACGAATGGGACTTCGCCCGCACTCCTGCCGAGCACTATCCGTTGCTGCTGCATGCGCCGTACTTCGAGCTCTACCGCAAGCAGGTCATCAAACAGGCCGATCTGGTCATGGCGATGTACCTGCGTGGCGACGCGTTCACGCCGGAGCAGAAGGTGCGCAACTTCGCCTATTACGAGGCTCGCACCGTTCGGGATTCGTCGCTCTCGGCGGCTCAGCAGGCGGTTGTCGCCGCCGAAGTCGGGCACCTCGAGCTTGCCTACGACTACTGGGCAGAGACCATCTTCACCGACCTGTACAACCTGCACGGCAACAGCGTTCAGGGACTGCATCTGGCGGCCCTGGCCGGCGCGTGGACGGTCGCCGTCAGCGGCTTCGGTGGGATGCGGGACTACAACGGCCGAGTGACCTTCGCGCCACGACTGCCGCCCAAGCTGACCCGACTGGCCTTCCGCATCCTGGTCGAAGGGCGCGCGATCACCGTCAAGGTCGGCAAGGACTCAGCTACCTACCACCTCGTCGATGGCAGGGAGTTCACCAGCAGCCACCACGGGCGGGAGTTCACCATCACCGTCGATCAGCCGGTGACCCTGCCGATCCCCGAGGCTCCGAAGGTCGACCCCGTGCATCAGCCGAAGGGCCGCGAGCCGATCCACCGGGACTGATTGGTCCCGGTAGCCAGCCGTCAGTAGACGCGTCCGGGCCGTTTTCGGTCAGTGCTTCCAGCGGGTGAGCGCCGTGATCTCCTCGGGGGAGGAGCCGCCGAACAGCTCTATCTCGTAGCGGCGCAGTTCGGCGATGGTGGTGGCGAGTTCGACGCCGAAGGCGGCCCGGATCGCCGGCTCCTTCTCGAAGGCCGCCACCGCCTTCTCCAAGGAGGACGGCAACGGCTCGATGCCCGCCGCCGTGCGCTCCCCGGCGGACAGCGTCGCCGGGTCCACATTCACCGGCGCCGGGAGGATGGCCTGCTCGGCGAGACCGGCCAGACCGGCGGCCAGCAGTCCGGCGACGAGCAGGTACGGGTTTGCTGCCGCGTCAACACACTTCACCTCGAGGTTTGCCGCTCGGTCTCGATTGCCGAGCGGGCCGGTGATGAGGCGCAGTGCGGTCTCACGGTTCTCCAACCCCCAGCAGGCGAAGGCTCCAGCCCAGTGGGAGGGGATCAGTCTCAGGTACGAAGCGACGCTGGGGGCACCGATGGCCAGCAGTGCAGCGAGCCGATTCAGGATGCCGGCGCAAAAGGAGGCTGCGGTCGTCGAAAGGCCGAACTCGCCATCCCCGCCGGTCATCAGATTCGTGTCATCCGACCAGATGGACAGGTGTACATGCGCACCGTTGCCCACTCCATCGGCCAGTACCTTGGGAGAGAAGGAAGCCCGCAGGCCATGCCGAAGGGAAACCGCACGCACGGTCTCCCGGACCAGCACGAACGTGTCCGCGGCATCGACCGGGTTCTGCGCGGCGACAGATATCTCCAACTGCCCGGAGGCGTACTCCGGGTGCAGCTGATCCACCGAGACGCCTTGCGCAGCAAGTGCGGACAGCAGGTCAACGCAGTAGTCCGACAACTCACTGATCCGCGTCATGCCGTAGGCCGGTCCCTGACAGGCGGCGATGAAATCGTCTCCGTCGCCGACGCTGACCGCCCACTCGACCTCGAATGCCAGTTGGGCTGTCAGGCCGACATCAGCCAGGGCATCGACGAGCCGACGGGCCAGTAGGCGTGAGCACTGCGGATGGGCCGCACCTTCCTGGTCGAAGCGGTCCACCGGAGCCCACGCCCAGCCCGGTTGACCGGCCAGAACGGTGAGCCGACCGACGTCTGGATGCAGCCGAAGATCACCCACCGGAGAGCCGGCATGTGTGCCAGACAAGATCATGTCGTCGAGCCGGAAGGCGTCGAAGACCGGTGACATGCCGACACCCCAGGCGGCAGCCGCCGGCAGCTTGGCCACCGGCACCGTCTTCACCCGAGTGATGCCGGAGTTGTCGACGAAGGTAAGGGCAACGCCATGGACGCCGGCATCCTCGAGATCGCCGAGAAACTCACTCGCCTGCTGCTCCCGCGCTAGACGGTCCTGGATCTCCATGCCGATACTCCCGTTCAGCGACGTGTGGTTAGCGCAGACCCTAGGGGTTACCAATTGACCAGCCAGCGGACAAACTGACGCGGAAGTCCTAATGGAAGGCAGGAGCAGATTGAGTCTGCGATCCACTGTGGACGAGTTACTCGTCGTGGACCACCACTGCCACGGGGTACTGCGCCGCGACGTCGACCGGGCCGACTTCGAGTCGATGCTCACCGAGGGCGATCGACGCGGACCGCTGAGCCCGACGCTGTTCGACTCGCAGATCGGTTACGCACTCCGCCGCTGGTGCGCACCGGTTCTCGATCTCGAACCGCGCACTGCGCCCGAGGAGTACCTCCAGCGCCGAGCCGAGCTCGGACACGCAGAGGTCACCCGGCGATTCCTGCGGGCCGCGGGAACCGGCACCTACCTGGTCGATACCGGCTTTGTTCCGGAGCCGCTTCTCGGCCCGGCGGAGCTGGCCGAGGCCGTCGGCGGCGAGTCCCACGAGATCGTGCGTCTGGAGCAGGTCGCCGAACAGGTGGTGGCCGGGGGAGTGGATGCCTCCCGGTTCGCCGAGGATGTCCGGGAACGACTGGCAGACCGTACGGCGACGGCGGTCGGTGTCAAGTCCATCGCGGCCTATCGGGCGGGGCTGGATCTTCCGAGCGAGCAGCCCGCCGACAGCGAGGTTGCTGTCGCGGCCGGGCGCTGGCTGGCTGATGTGGAGGCCGGCGCCGGCCCGCGCTGCAACGACCGGCTTCTGCACAGCTTCCTGGTCTGGACCGGGATCGAGCTGGGCAAGCCGGTGCAGTTCCACGTGGGGCTGGGTGACTCCGACGCTGATCTGCGCCGTGCCAACCCGTTGCTGCTGACGCCGTTGCTGCGCGCAACCCAGAGCCGCGGCGTTCCGATCATGCTGTTGCACAACTACCCGTTCCACCGTTACGCCGGTTATCTGGCGCAGGTCTTCAGCCACGTCTTCGTCGACCTCGGCCTGGCTACCCACAACCTCGGCCGGGCCTCTGGACGGGTGATCGGTGAATTGTTGGAGCTGACGCCGTTCGGCAAGGTGCTGTTCTCCTCCGATGCGTTCGGGCTACCGGAGCTCTACCACCTGGGCACTCTGCTGTTCCGCCGCGGCTTGACCGGCGTGCTCCTGGAAGGGGTATTGGATGGGAGTTGGACCGAGCCCGACGCCGAGCGCATCGCCGGCATGATCTTGGCCGGCAACGCAATCCGAGCCTATGGTCTGGACTCCGCGTGCCCTAGCTCTGCCGATCGGCGTTGATCGCCGGGTACCTCGGGCCATCACCGCCCGGGCATGACTACCGCCGCGGCACGCCCGGGGGATATTGCTGATTGGCCACCACGTCGGTCCACCGGCGGATCAGACTGTCACGATCGACGCTGTTCAGATCAATGACGGCTTCAGGGCCCCTAACACTGTGTGCTCCTCGAATTCAAATCGTGATCGCCAGTAGATAGGTGTGTCCCGCTTGCAACATCGGCTGATCATCGAGGATATGGCGGTCGCTTCCGTCGACGTAACCCAGTTGGCCCACCACGACTTGACCACGCGCTTCGCCTTTCAATGATTGATCTACTTGCACGGCATAGAGCGTTTGGTGCTGGCCCTCTGTGTCTCGACGACATCGACAACTGTTGCGATGACTACGTCATCGGCCTAGCCGGCGATGTAGTACGGATTTGTAGAGGTTGTCCCGAGTCTCGTGGAAGTTGAGGTGGCGGTCCCCCGCCTGACACCGGCCTTGCGGTAGGTGTTGGGCGACCGCCAAGTCGACCCAAGACAGGGACCGCTGTGAAGAAGGACTACCAGAAGAACGCGACGAGCGCGACGACGCCGGTGCTGCCGGAGGCCGTGTCGGTCGTGCTGGCTGAGTTGGCCGGCGATGTGCAGGAGGGCCTGCTCGCGATGGCTGTAGGGACGGGTTTGCAGGTGATGGCCGCGATGATGAACGCCGACGTCGAGGCGGTGTGCGGGCCGAAGGGCAGCCACGATCCGGCCCGCACGGCGGTCCGGCACGGCACCGGCGACGGGTCGGTCACCCTGGGCGGGCGGCGGGTGCCGGTGACCCGGCCGTGGATGCGCGCCGCCGACGTTCCGGGGAGCTGCCGGTCGCCGCGTCCGAGCTGTTCTCCTCCACCGAGGTGCTGGGTCGGATGGCGATGCAGCGGATGCTGGCCGGGCTCTCGACGCGCTGCTACCCGACCGGGTTGGAACCGGTGGGCGAGCGGGTCGAGCGGTCGGCTCGTTCGACGAGCAAGTCA
>JACCUM010000273.1 GCA_013811805.1 Geodermatophilaceae bacterium
GCCTCGATGGTGGCTCGCATCCGTTCGTCGTCGGCGGGCAGGAAGCCGACCAACGGCAGCACGAGCACCGAGGCGTCGAGGTCATCGGACCCGAAGGCTCCGGTGTACGCGCCGGCATCCTCGCTCCAGGCCTGATCGAGAATCGCGTCCCGTACCGCGTCTCGAGCCGTGGCCCACCCGGCCGGGTCCGCCTCCTCGCCGAGGCGCGTGGCGAGGTCGATGGCACGGTCCAGCGCGACCCAGCACATCACCTTCGAGGAGGTGTAGTGGCGTTGCTGGTCTCTGGCCTCCCACATGCCGGCATCGGGTCGTTCCCACGTGCGCGCGGCACGATTGGCGAGGGCGACCAGCAGCTGCTGGGTCGGCGGCTCGAACTGGCCCAGCTGGTCGCGCAGCAGGTGCGCAGCGTTGAGCACCTCGCCGAAGACGTCGAGCTGATCCTGCTCCCATGCTGCGTTGCCGACCCGCACCGGTGTGCTGCCTCGATAGCCGCCCAGGTGTTCCAGAACGTGCTCGGTCAGGTCGCGCTCCCCTTCGACGCCGTACATGATCTGGACGAGCTCGTCCCTGACGTGACCGGCACTTCCGGCCAGCCAGCCGAACAACCGCCCCGGCTCGTCCGGGCAGGCCGCCAACCACAGTGATCGGATCGTCAGACTGAGATCGCGCAGCCAGGCATACCGGTAGTCGAAGTTGTCGCTTCCGCCAATCGTCTCGGGCAGGGACGTGGTGGCCGCTGCCAGAACCGCACCGGAGGGGCCGAACGTGAGGCCCTGCAGGACAAGTGAGCTGCGCCGGACCAGTTCACGGTAGTCGCCGTCGTAGCCGGTGTGCTGGGCCGTCCATGAGGTCCACCCATCCACAGTGTCCTCGGGCGACGGTTCACCGGCCAGATCGGGTGCTTGGCCGAAGGTCGGCGCGTAGGACAGCCGCAGGTCCACCACGTGGCCGGCAGCGACATCGAACTCGCCGAGGATCGCACCGTCGTCGATGCGCAGCGGAACCTCGGTGCTCAGCGTGAGCGTCACCGGTCCGCCGGCGGCCTCAGCCCCGCCCGGGAACCTGCGATAGTGCGGCTCGGTACGGCCGTACTCCATCCGGGGCGACAGCTCTGTTCGTATCCGTACGGTGCCCCGCTGCCCCTCGAGTCGGCGGTGCAGTACGTGCGGGCTGCGCAGGCCGATGTCGTGACTGCGGGCCCCGGGCTCCAGCAGCAGTGCGTCGGTGACGCTGACCGAACCGGTCACCGTGTGGAAGACCGTCCGAAGCACCAGCGTGTCCGCGACGTAGGAACGCTCGGCGCTGAAGTCCTCGACCGGCTGGACCGTCCAATGACCGGCGGTCGGATCAAGCAGCCGTCCGAAGACCGAGGGCGAGTCGAAGCGGGGCAGACACCACCAGTCCACCGATCCTGATCGATCGACCAGTGCGGCAGAGTGGCAGTCAGACAGAAAGGCGTAGTCGGCTATCGTCGGCTGGTGGCCGTCGGGTCGCGCGGGCTCGGCCATCCCTGCACGTTAAGCGGGTACGCAACGCTGATCCGAACCTGGGATCGAAATGTCCCTAAGTCGTCAGATCTGTCGGTGGCTAAGGCCGGTTCGCTACACAACCGCGGCTCTGCCCCCTGTCATTCGGGAGGTTGTGTAGCGAACCGGCGACGCTAAGGGACGCCGTACCGCAAGTTCAGGCCGTGACTCGAACCTGCAGCTCGCCCAGCAGTACGCGCACCCGTCGTTCGATCTCGTCGCGCACCGGCCGCACGGCAGCGACGTCCAGCCCGGCCGGGTCGTCGAGGACCCACTCCTCGTAGCGCTTGCCCGGGAAGATCGGGCAGGCATCACCGCAGCCCATGCTGATCACCACGTCGGCGGCGCGGACCACCTCATCGGTCCACGGCTTCGGGTACTCAGCGGAGATGTTCATTCCCCGTTCCCGCATCGCCTCGATTGCCGCGGGGTTTACCGAGGAATCCGGCTCCGACCCCCCGGACCAGGCGACAGCTGAGTCTCCAGCTAGCTGAGTGAAGAAGCCCATCGCCATTTGCGAGCGGCCTGCATTGTGCACGCAGAGAAATAGCACGGTGGGCTTGCCGTCGTCATGCAATCCCTCGATCTTGGCCAATGCCTGCAGGCGTTGCCGCGCGAAGCGCTCAGCCAGCAGCGGAAGGAACCGAGTCATCGAGGCCTTTCCAGCAAACTGGTCGAAGGAAGAGTGCAGGAACCGCTCGATGGTCTCCTGCCCGAACACGCCGGCAAACTCGGTGCTGAGCCGGGTGGCGGCGGTCTTCAGGGCCAGACCTTCATCAAGGCTCAGCGTGTCCCAGCTGCGGGTCTCGGTCATTCGTTGCTCCTCGGGGTTTGTGGCCTTCGGCGGTTTCCGGGAACTGGTGCCCGCCGGGGCCGGGAAGAAGTACGGGTCATTGCATGGGCCAGCCGGTCGACCCGGACGGCCAGGTCCTGATAAGCCGCCTCGAAGGCCTCTTCGGTGTCGATCCGCACTGGGTCGGGCACCGACCAGTGCAGGCGCGCCGGCGCATCGGCCTGCGCCAACTCCTCATGAGCGTTGTCGCAGACAGCCACCACGAGGTCGTCGGTGCGCAGAACGTCCTGAGTTCGCGCGGTCGTGGTTCCGGCCAGCCGCAGCCCGTGTCGGCGGCCGACAGTGACCGCACGGGGATGAACCCGTCCCGCGGGGTTGGTTCCCGCCGAGGTAGCCGGAGTAGCACTGACTCTTCCCCACGCTGCTGCGGCCAGCTGCGAGCGGGCCGAGTTACGGGTGCAGACGAAGACCACTCGTGGCGCTGAGGTCACTGCACTCCAGCGGGAGATGCCGGGCGCCACGGTATTCGCCGATGTCGCCCATGGCCAGACGCTTCCAGCGCTGAGTGCGGCGACGATCAAATCGTCAAGGCGCAGCCGGACGTAGGTACGGCGCCGGTCCCCCTCCGACCGGATCCTGAGGATGAGTCCCGCGTCTTCCAGAACTCGGAGGTGATGCGCGAGCAGGTTGGTCGAGATCCCGAGCCCGCGCCCGAGTTCGCCCGAAG
>JACCUM010000284.1 GCA_013811805.1 Geodermatophilaceae bacterium
GAAATCGTCAGCCATGCCGTGCGGCTCCGTTCCCATCGTTGGCCACGTGCTTGGCCAGTAGCCCCTTGATCTCGGCCAGCGTGCGTTCTTCGGTGACACCCGGGATGTACTTGGTCCCGGCCAGCGGCACCTTGGCCATGGCGGCAGCCTCGGTCGTCAGCGCGCAGAGATCTTCTGGCTCGAGGCTGTGCACATCGGTCTTGCCACACGCCCGGGCCAGCATCTGCACCTCGAGGGTCAGCGTGTGCAAGAAGTTGTAGACCCGGACGGCTGCCGATTCCACCTCCAGGCGCTTGCGCAACTCGGGGTCCTGGGTCGTGATCCCGACCGGGCACCGCCCCGTGTGGCAGTGGTAGCAGGACCCGGCGGGCACGCCCACGGTGCCTTCGTAATCGGTGATCCCAGGCAGTTCCTTGTTGCAATTCAGGGCCATCAGCGCGGAGTGCCCGATGGCGATCGCATTGGCGCCCAAGGCCAACGCCTTGGCAACGTCGCCGCCGTTACGAATCCCGCCGGCCACGACGAGGTCGATCTCGTCGGCCAGACCCACGTCCTCCAGCGCCCGTCTGGCCTCGGGGATCGCGGCCATCAGCGGGATACCGGTCTCCTCGGTGGCGATGTGCGGCCCCGCTCCCGTGCCGCCCTCGGCGCCGTCCAAGTAGATGATGTCCGGCCCGCATTTGGCTGCCATTCGTACGTCGTCATAGACCCGTGCTGCCCCGAGCTTGAGCTGGATCGGCACCTGGTAGTCGGTGGCCTCGCGGATCTCCTGGATCTTCAGCGATAGGTCGTCCGGACCCAGCCAATCCGGGTGGCGGGCCGGAGAGCGCTGGTCAATACCGGCTGGGAGCGATCGCATCTCGGCCACTTGCTCGGTGACCTTCTGACCCATCAGATGGCCACCGAGACCGACCTTGCAGCCCTGTCCGATGAAGAACTCGATCGCATCGGCCAGCATCAGGTGGTGCGGGTTGAATCCGTACCGGCTCTGGATGACCTGGTAGTACCACTTGGTGGACAGGTCGCGCTCGGGGGGAATCATTCCGCCCTCACCCGAACAGGTCGCCGTCCCCGCCATCGAGGCGCCCTTGGCCAGGGCCATCTTGGCTTCCAGCGACAGGGCACCGAAGCTCATCCCGGTGATGTAGATCGGGATATCGAGCTCGATCGGGTTCTTGGCATAGCGGGCGCCGAGCACGGTCTTCGTCTCGCACTTCTCCCGGTAACCCTCGATGACGAAGCGGGTCAGCGTTCCCGGCATGAACATCAGTTCGTCCCAGTGCGGGATCGGCTTGAACATGGAGAAGCCGCGCATCCGGTATCGGCCCAGTTCGGCTTTCGTGTGGATGTCGTCCATGACGCCGGGGGTGAAGATCCGGCTCTGGCCCAACGGCCGGCCAGTCGGCATCGGGAGGTCCTGCTGCGTGCTCATTGCTAACTCCTGAAGGTCAGAGGACGAGCTTGCGCTCGTGCGGCTCGAGGTTGTCGTAGTTCCACAACTTCTTGCCGCACACGAACTTCCGGAAGGAATCCGGGCGGTCCATGTCGTAGATACCGAACTTGCGGTCGATGAGTTCGTCGTCATCGGACCCCATCTCGGCCTCGACGCAATCGACCCCGAGAGAGGCAACTTTGCCACCGACGTAGATCGCCCCGTCGTACATCGAGTCGCCCAGTCCATGCCCCGCGTCGCCGCAGATGATCTGCCGGCCGCGCTGCATCATGAAGCCGGTGTTGGATCCGGCGGTGCCGCCGACGATGATCGTTCCGCCCTTCTGGTCGATGCCGGTACGCGCGCCGACCTGGCCACGGATGACGAGGTCACCGCCACGTAGCGCGGCGCCGGTGAGCGAGCCGGCGTTCTTGTCGATGACGACGACGCCGGCCATCATGTTCTCGGCAACCGACCAGCCCACCCGGCCGGTGATGTGGATCTCCGGCCCGTCGATCAGCCCGCAGCCGAAGTAGCCGAGGCTGCCCTCGATCCGGATCCGGCAGCGGGTCAGCAGCCCGACGGCGAGGGAGTGCATCGCACC
>JACCUM010000303.1 GCA_013811805.1 Geodermatophilaceae bacterium
ACACCTGGCTGCCCGATGCCGGCGCCGAGGCCCCGATCGGGGGGGCGGTCCTGCTCGTCGGGGTGCTGGACAAGGTCGGAACGTTCGGCTTCCTGCGGTACTGCCTGCCGCTGTTTCCCGACGCCAGCCGCGCCTTCGCGCCGGCGATCCTGGTGCTCGCCGTCCTCGGGATCCTGTACGGCGCCTTGCTTGCCATGGGCCAGACGGACATGAAGCGACTGGTGGCCTACACCTCGATCGCGCACTTCGGGTTCATCGCGCTGGGCGTGTTCGCCTTCACCACCCAGGCCGGGACCGGCGCGGTGCTCTACATGGTCAACCACGGCATCTCGACCGGGGCGTTGTTCCTGATCGTGGGCATCCTGATCAGTCGAGGGAAGTCGCGCACGATCGGGGACTACGGGGGCGTCAGCAGCGTCACTCCGTTGCTGGCCGGGGCGTTCCTGCTGGCCGGCCTGTCCTCGCTCGCCCTGCCCGGGACGAATAGCTTCGTCAGCGAATTCCTGGTGCTGCTCGGCTCCTTCGGTCCGTACCCGGTCTTCTCGATCCTGGCGACGGTGGGCATCATCCTGGCCGCGCTCTACATCCTGTCGATGTACCAGCGCACGATGCACGGGCCGATCAAGCCCGCGGCGCGTGCATTCAAGGACCTGAGCAAGCGTGAGATGGCCTACCTCAGTCCCCTGCTGGCGCTGATCATCGTGCTCGGCGTCTATCCGAAACCATTGCTGGACATCATCACTCCGGCGGTCAACGCCACCATGGCCGATGTAGGCGCCGAAGTGTCCACCGCGCAAGCCGGGAACGACGGAGGCGACTGATGCCCGACCTCAGTGCACCATCGGTCTCCTACGCTGGGCTTGCGCCGGTTCTCATCGTGCTCACTGCGGCCTGCATCGGCGTCCTCATCGAGGCGTTCGCGCCGCGTCATCTGCGCTGGAAGGCGCAGGTGACCCTGGCCCTGCTCGGCACCGTCGGGGCGTTGATCGCAGTCGTCCTGGTGGCCGGCCGCAACGAGCTCACCGCGGCCCGGGCAGTCGCCGTGGACGGGACGGCCCTGTTCCTCGAAGGGACGATCGCAGCACTGGGTGCGCTGTCGATCCTGATGTTCGCCGAACGCGCTCTCGATCCGGCGAAGAGCGCATTTGTCGCCTCCGCCGCGCTACCGGTCGGCAGCTCCGCGGACCGCAAGCTGGCCGCGGCGCCGTATTCGCAGACCGAGGTCTTCCCACTGGCCAGCTTCGCCATCGGCGGGATGATGCTGTTCGCCGCCTCGAACAACCTGCTGGTGATGTTCGTGGCCCTCGAGGTTCTGTCGCTGCCGCTGTACCTGATCTGCGGGATGGCCCGGCGGCGCCGCCTGCTCTCCCAGGAAGCAGCAGTGAAGTACTTCCTGCTGGGCTCCTTCGCCTCAGCGTTCTTCCTGTACGGCCTGGCCCTGATCTATGGCGTCTCGGGCACCGTCGACCTCGGCGAGATCCGGGAGTCCGCGGCCCGATCAGGCTCCTCGGACGCGCTGTTCGTCACGGGCTTGGCGCTCTTGATCGTCGGGCTGCTGTTCAAGGCCGGCATCGCGCCCTTCCATGCTTGGACACCGGACGTCTATCAGGGCGCGCCCACTCCGGTGACCGCTCTGATGGCCGCGTGCACCAAAGTGGCCGCGTTCGGCGCGATCCTGCGACTGCTCTACGTCGGCTTTGGGACGTCTGAATGGACTTGGCGCCCCCTGATCTACAGCATCGCCATCGCGTCGATGGTGGTCGGAGCGATTCTCGGGATCACCCAGACCGACGTCAAACGGCTGCTCGCCTATTCGTCCATCGCGCACGCCGGATTTCTCCTCGTCGGGGTTATCGCCCTGGGTGATGCCGCCACCGCTGGGCGCGGCCTGTCGAGCACCCTGTTCTACCTGCTCACCTACGGACTGACGACGATCGGCGGCTTCGCCGTCGTGACGCTCGTACGCGACGGTGATGGTGAGGCGACGCATCTGTCGAAATGGGCAGGGCTTGCCTCTCGGTCGCCGCTGACGGCCGCGGTCATGACGCTGTTCCTGCTGGGGTTGGCCGGCCTGCCACTGACCAGCGGATTCACCGGCAAGTTCGCCGTCTTCAGGGCCGCGATCGACGACGGTGCGTGGCCGCTGGTGGTCGTGGCACTGCTGGCCAGTGCGATCGCCGCCTTCTTCTACTTGCGGCTGGTCGTGCTCATGTACTTCTCCGCGCCGGCCGACGACGGTCCGACGGTCGGAGTACCGGGCCTGCCCACGACGATCGTCCTCGCGGTCACGGCCGCGGCCACCCTCATCCTGGGGCTGGCTCCCAGCGCGGTCCTGGACCTGGCCGAGCAGGCCGCCGTCCTGGTCGGTTAGACGCAGGACCCTCGGTGCGCCCGCTCAGGAACAACCTCGCCGATTCGGCCATGCCGGGTCGAGCCGCTGCAGCACTCGGGCTCAGCGCGATCGGCGGCGACCTCGAACCGGTGCTGCAGCGTGGGCTCGACGAGGTCGAGGAGCTGTTGCGGGCCAGCGTTGCCAGCGACTTCGAGTTCGTCGGCGAGGCCTCGCGACACCTCGTCGAGGCCGGCGGCAAGCGGTTCCGTCCGCTGCTGACCCTGCTCGCGGCACAGCTCGGCGATTCATCGGCCCCAGGCGTGGTCCCGGCGGCAGTCGTGGTGGAACTGACCCACCTCGCCACGCTCTATCACGACGACGTGATGGATGAGGCCGACGTACGCCGTGGGGCCCCCAGCGCGAACAGTCGCTGGGACAACAGTGTGGCGATCCTGACCGGAGATTTCCTCTTCGCCCGTGCCTCGGACCTGCTGGCCGACCTGGGGCCGGAGGCCGTACGGATACAAGCCCGGACCTTCGAGCGGCTGGTCACCGGCCAGATCCGCGAAACCGTCGGTCCAGCCCCGGACGCCGACCCGGTCGAGCACTACATGTCCGTGCTGACCGACAAGACCGGGTCGCTGGTCGCGACGGCGGCTCGGTTCGGCGCGATGTTCGCCGGCGTCCCCGATCCGATCCGGACCGGGCTGACCTCCTACGGGGAGGCGGTCGGCATCGCCTTCCAGATATCTGACGACCTGCTCGACATTGCCAGCGAGCAGGGCACCTCGGGAAAGGCGCCGGGCACCGATCTGCGTGAGGGGATCGCAACGCTGCCGATCCTGCTGGCCCGGGCGGGGCGCGACCCGGCCGAGGCCCGACTGCGGGAACTGCTGTCAGGTCCCGTGACCGACAGGGACTGCCACGCGGAGGCGCTGGCAGCGCTGCGCACCTCCGATGCGATGGCGCGCGCCCGGTCGATGCTGACCGGTTATGTCGATCGGGCGAAACTGACCCTCGACCCGTTGCCCGCCGGCCCCGTACGAGACGCGCTGGCCAGTCTGTGCGACGTCATGCTCAAGCGCACCGCCTGACAGCGACACGAGGTACAGCGCGTCCAACCCCCACCGCAGCCGGCGAAACCGAGGTAGAGCGCGTCTGACCTGGCTACCACACGGCAATCGGTCGAGGATGTGGATGCTGTCGGAGTCGCTTGTCTTTGGTGACCAGCTTCAGCCCATGCTCGATCGCGGTGGCGTAGATCAGCCGATCGGCTGGGTCGCTCGGAAACGATGAGGGCAGGGCCGCGGCGGAGTAAGCGATGGCGGGTGTTACACCCAGGGTCCGCACCTGCCGAGCTATGGTGTCCAGCCAGGTGCGGACCGGTGTGACCACGGTGATCCGCTCGTTGGTAGCGAGCCAGGCTAGTTCGTACCAGGTGATCGCGGAGACCGCCATCTCGGCTGCCCCCAGCAGCGCTTCCGTGGCGGCTGGACTGAGCTTGTCCGGCTCGCTCATCCACCAGTGCAGGACGTGGGTGTCCAACAGGACTGCAGTCAACTGCAGTTCCACTCCTCGCCGGTGCTGAACAGATCCTCGTCCGAGGCCGTTGACCTCGCGATCCCGGCGAGACTCCCGCGTTGTGCCCGTGGCCTATAGCCGGCAGCGGTGAGCCGGGCGACGACGTGGCCGTGCTTGGTGATCTCGATGTCCTCGCCATCGGCGAGCTGATCCAGGAGACCCAGGATCTTCGCCTTGACCTCCGTGGCGGTCATCTGAATGGTCACCTGGTCAGCCTACCGGTCATCCACAGAGCAGCCGGTGGAGATCTAGGCAGAGACGATCAGTTGGCCGGACATCTGCGGGTGCACGCTGCAGGTGAAGTCGTACGTGCCTTCCTCGGCCGGGGCGTTGAAGGTCAGCTCCTCACCCTGCTCGAGCAAGTCGGTGTTGAAGCTCGTACCGTCCTTGGCGTCCACGTCGTGCCTGGCTGAGTCCTCGTTGACGACTCGGATGAGCGCCTCGGGTGCGACGGTCAACGGCTCGCCGTAGGCGAAGTCGGCGATGGTGATCGTGTCGGCCTCCTCATCGCTGCCGCCGGTGTCGCCCCCGCCGTACCCGTCCTCGCCGCCACCGGTGCCGGAGTCAGCGCCGTTGCCTACAGTGGCATCGGCATCGGTACCGGAGCCGGCGTCGTCGCTACCCCCGCAGCCGGCCAACATCAGGGACAGGGTGAACAGAACTGCAAGCAGGCGTCTCATGCTCGTGATTGAACTGCATGCTCACGGCGGGGTGAAGCCGATCGAGGTCACAGTCGCCCGTGAATAATGCGAACGGTGGGTGATCTGGCGGGACGTGTCCGGCTGTGTGCGGCTTTGCTCACCGTGTTTGTGTTGCTAGCGGTGTCGGCCTGTAGCGACGGGGCGCAGCAGACCTCCTCCGGGCCATCCAAGACTGCGGCCAGCCCCAGCCTCGAGCCAGATCAAAGCTTGCCGGAACTCGCGGTGGAGGTGCTGGTCGAAGACCTCAGCATTCCCTGGGATCTCGCGCAGGCTCCGGACGGGACGGTCATCTTCGACCAGCGCGACGGCGGCCTGTCGGCGTATTTCCCTGACGGGAGCCTCCGCTCGATCGAGGCTGACTTCGATGACCTGTTCGTCAGGGGGGAGACGGGTTTGATGGGCCTGGTGCTGGATCCAGGATTCGCCGCCAACCGGCGCTTCTTCACCTGCCAGGGGTTCGCTGGTAGAGACCGCGACATCCGGGTCATCTCCTGGGAAATGGCTGCCGACTATTCCGCCGCAACCAGGCTGACCGATCCGCTCGTCGCAGGTCTGCCGCTGTCCTCAGGTCGGCACGGCGGCTGCCGGCTGCGATTCGATACCGACGGCGCACTACTGATCGGTACCGGCGATGCAGCCACCGGTAGCAACGCCCAGGACCTGATGTCGTTGGGCGGCAAGACCCTTCGGGTGGATCCTGAGACCGGGCAGCCGTGGCCGGAGAATCCGTTTCTGTTTCTGGGCAACGCCGAGGCGAATCCGCTGATCTATACCTATGGTCACCGCAACGTCCAAGGGTTGGCGCTGCGACCTGACACTGACGACGTGTACTCCGCCGAGCACGGACCGGACGTCGACGACGAAGTCAACCTGTTGATGCCTGGCGCCAACTACGGCTGGAATCCGGTGGGCGAGGACGCCAGGGACTACAACGAGTCGGTGCCCATGACCGACCTGGGTATCGACGGCGCGCAACCTGCCGTCTGGTCCTCCGGCGAGCCGGCGATCGCCACCAGCGGGTCAACGTTTCTCGACGGACCCGCCTGGGGTGGCTACGACGGGCTGCTTCTGGTCGGTCTGCTTGCCGGGGAAGGAATCCTTGCCCTGCAACTCGGCGAGGACGGCTCGCTCATCTCGGCCAGCCGGCTTCCCGGGTTCGACGGTACGTTCGGAAGGATTCGCACGGTACAACTCGGCAACGATGACTTGTTGTACGTGACGACGTCGAACGGCGACGGGGACGACGTCGTGCTCCGGGTAACTCCGCAACTCTGAGCGCGGGCGGATCCGCACCGACGGTCAGCGAAAGTCGTCGGCGTGCTCGCGTGCCCACTGATCGAACGAGCGTGCCGGTTCACCGGTTATCGCCTGCACCGTATCCGTGACCTCCTCGGGCTCGGACACGAAACCCGCCCATGTGTCCAAGGCGCCCTCAGCGAACGACTTGTCACCGAAGATCTCCACCAACTGTGGCCTGGCCTCAGCGGGGGATTGCTCGATCCAGCGCACCTGGCGGCCGACGGCTGCGCCGATGATCGCGACCTGCTCGGACTGGGTGACCGTTGCTGGCCCGCTCAGGACGTACACCTTGCCCACGTGCTCGTCGCTGGTGAGTGCCTGCACGGCGACGGCTGCGATGTCACGCTCGTCGATCAAGGATCTGGCCGCCGCACCGTACGGTCCATGGACGGCGCCCGATCGGATCTGATCCGCCCATCCCAGCGTGTTCTTGGCAAACCCCGTGGGGCGCAGAATGGTCCACTCGAGCTCCGATTCAGTGACCTGACGCTCCACGATCGCCCAGAACGACTCAGGATGCGCAGCTGCCGCTTCGGCCGAGAGGTAGACGACGCGCCGGGCCGTGTCGGCGATGGCATCGACCACATCGGACGCGCCGTCGGCCGCGAAGAACGGCCAGAGCAGGAACACGGAGTCCACGTCAGCCAGTGCCGAAGACAAGCTCGCGACATCGGCCAGATCACCTCGCACGGTCTCGATGTCGGAGGGCAGGTCGGCGGTGCTGGGGTCACGGACGAGCGCTCGGACGGCATGGTGCCGGGCACGTAACTGCGCTACGACATGTCGTCCCACGCCGCCAGTCGCTCCGGTTACCAAGATCATGGAACTCACTTCTCCTTCTTTCCTCGAGAACGCACAGTACGAAGTCAAGCTCGCTTGAGGTCAAGCCATGCGCGGGGTTGACATCAACCAGGCTTGAGGTTTCAGACTCGGTGCCATGGATATGAGTCGAGTGCGCAGGATGCAGTCATGCGGGTAGCCGAGGTCGCGCGATTCGGTGGGCCAGAGGTGCTTCGGATCCAGAAGGCGCCGGATCCCATCGCGGGCCGCGGTGAGGTCGTAATCGAAGTGGTGGCTGCCGACGTGCTGTGGGTCGAGACGATGATCCGGCGCGGCGGCGGCGGTGAGTACTTCGACGTGACGCCGCCATACGTGCCGGGCAACGGTGTGTCCGGCCGGGTTCGGTCCGTTGGCGACGGGGTCGATCGGGAATGGATTGGCCGGGCTGTGGTCGCACACACGGGCGAACGCGGCGCCTATGCCGAGCAGGTCGCCGTGCCTGTGGAGAAGCTGGCAGCCGTACCGGACGGGTTGGGGCTACCGGAGGCGGCTGCGCTGTTGCACGACGGAATCACCGCACTGACGCTCTTCGAGTGCAACGAGATCGGCACTGGGGATGTGGTGCTGGTGGTCGGCGCGAGTGGCGGGCTGGGAATCATGTCCGTTCAGCTCGGACGTGCCCGAGCCGCCCGGGTCGTCGCGGTCGGCCGTGACGAGCGCAAGCTGACGCGGATCCGAGAGTTGGGTGCCGACGCGGTCATCGATTCCGAGGCGCCGGATTGGGTCGAGCAAGCTCGTCGTGCGCTTGGCGCCGAGGGCGCGACCGTGATCCTCGACAACGTGGGTGGGTCTGTCGGTGAGTCCGCGTTCTCGCTGGTCGCGCCAGGCGGCCGGTTCTCCGCGCATGGGACTCCGAGCGGCCAGTTCGCGCAGATCGACGCTGGGGAGGCAGAGCGGCTCGGCGTCACGGTCCGCGGGATCCAAGACGTGCAACTCAGCGATGGCGACATCAAGCGCCTCAGGAAAGAGGCACTCGCCGAGGCGGGGTCGGGCAGGCTCACGCCAGTCATCGGCCAGACGTTCCCGTTGTCGCGGGCCGCGGACGCTCACGCGGCGATCGAGGCTCGGACAGTCTTCGGGAAGACGCTGCTGCTGACCTGATGGTGGCTCGGCCGCACCGGTTGGGTAGCGAAACGGCGTTTCGCTGTGTCGGGCGACTCTTGGCTTACCGACTCTTGGCT
>JACCUM010000315.1 GCA_013811805.1 Geodermatophilaceae bacterium
CCCCGCCCCGTACGCGAGGCGGTGGTGGGTTCTGGCGGTGATCCTCGTGGCAGAGATCATGGACCTGCTTGACGGCACGATCGTCAACATCGCCGCGCCCTCGATCCAGGCAGATCTCGGCGGCTCCAACTCGGTTCTGCAGTGGACGATCGCGGGCTACACGCTGGCCTTCGCCATCATGCTGATCACCGGCGGGCGGCTCGGCGACATAGTCGGGCGCAAGCGGATGTTCGTGATCGGGGCGGCCGGGTTCACCGTGGCCTCGGTCGCCTGCGGCCTGGCACCGAGCGTCGAGCTCCTGCTGGTGGCCAGAGTCGCCCAGGGACTGTTCGGTGCCGCACTGATCCCGCAGGGCCTGGGAATGATCAAGGCGATCTTCCCGGCGAAGGAACTGCCGATCGCATTCGGGCTTTTCGGCCCGGTGATCGGTCTGTCGGCCGTGGCCGGTCCGATCCTCGGCGGGTTCCTGATCGAGGCCGATCTGTTCGGATCGGGCTGGCGGAGCGTGTTCCTGATCAACATCCCGTTCGGCATCGCCGCCATAGTCGGTGCGATCCTGCTGATGCCCGAATCCAAGTCACCCAAGGCCGTACGGCTGGATCCGATCGGCGTCCTACTGATCAGCGCCGTCGCGTTCGGGCTGGTCTACCCGCTGGTGCAGGGGCGTGAACTGGATTGGCCGGCCTGGTGTTTCGTCATGCTGGCAGCAGCGGTCGTCCTGCTCGGAGTCTTCGTCCGGCACGAGCGGCGCTCGGATTTCCCCCTCATCGAGCCGAGCCTGCTGCGCAACCGCTCCTACACCAGTGGCCTGCTGGTCATTGCCGCCTTCTTCGGCGCCCTGATCGGATTCCTGCTGGTTTTCAGCGTCTTCTTGCAGCTCGGTCTGGGTTACTCCCCGATGAAGGCCGGGCTGACTCTGGCACCGATGTCCCTGGGAATGGCGATCGGAGCCGGGCTCAGCGGCGCGCTACTGGCGCCGAGATTCGGGCGCCGCATTCTGCATACGGGTTTGGTCGTGGTGCTGCTCGGCATGGTGGGCCTCTGGATCACGGTGCAGGCGGGCACACCCCAGTTCAGCGTCTGGGAATTCGCTCCGGCGATGTTCGTCGTCGGCATCGGGTCCGGACTAGCCGTCGCTCCGCTGTTCGACATCATCCTGGCCGGGGTGAAGGCCCAGGAGGTGGGCTCAGCTTCGGGGGTACTCACCGCGGTCCAGCAGCTGGGCGCCTCGATCGGTGTCGCCGTCGTCGGCACCCTGTTCTTCCAGTTATTGCCCACCGAAGGCTTCCTGGATTCCGTCGAGTCCTCCCTCTGGGCGGTGGTCGCGTTGTTCGCCCTCACCCTGCCGCTGGTCTTCCTGCTGCCGAAGAAAGCCCAGCACGAGCAGAACCAAACCTACGACCATCACATCGACTCCGAAGCCGCGACGACTTGATCGCCGACTCAGCCGGGCCGCCGTCGGCGACGCCGCCCTCGCAGGCTCTGCCCACGCCGACTTTGCGCACGCCGGCTATGCCACCGGCCCCGATCGCGCCCGTTCACCCACGCCGGCCCCGGTTGACGTTGCTGATCCTGCGGATCGTGGTGGCACTGACAACGCTGCAGATCATCGCCCAACCCGTCTTGGCCGGTGCCTATCTGCAGGGCGAGTTCGACGCACTCGGGCTGCATTCGATGAATGCCAGCACGCTGGCCGCGGTCTTGCTGGTCCAGATCGGGGCGGCGCTGGCCTACTGGCTGTTCGGCAAAGGCAGCATCGTCGTGGTTCTGCTGTCCGTGGCCATGTTCTTCGCCGTCGGACTGCAGATCGGCATGGGCTTCTCCCGCACCCTGGCCGTGCACATTCCGCTGGGTGTCGCCATCGTCGCGCTGGCACTCGGCCAGCTGATCTGGGTGTTCGGCCGACGGGCCTCAGTCGGCCGTAGACGCCGCTCGGCCGGTCTGGCCGGGACCGGGGTGGCGCCGTGACCTTGAGCCGACGCGGATTCCTGGGCCTGACCGGTCTGACGATCGCCGGGGGCGCGGGCGTTGGCGGCATGGCCGGTTGCGGCAGTCGGGCCGCGGGAAGTGGTCAGACCGCGGAGCTACTGACCAGCAGCCTCGCGCTGCCTAGACGGTTCACGGTGGCCCTGCCGATTCCGACGGTGAAGCAGCCCAGCGGGAGCGCGGACGGAGCCGATCTGTACGAGATCGTTCAACGAGAAGCCGACCTCGAGATCGTGCCCGGGTTCCAGACACCGGTCTTCGGCTACGACGGCTCCTTCCCCGGACCGACGATCCTCTCGCGCCGAGGACGGCCGATCCGCGTGCGGCACACCAACAGGCTGCCCGTTCCCACCGTGGTACACCTGCACGGCGGGCACACCCCGGCCGAATCCGACGGCTATCCGGTCGACCTCCTGCTGCCGGAGGGCGGAGTGCAGCTCCGAGGGGACGCGGCGCATGACATGGGCGGCGACGTTCGGGCCGGCAGTCGCGTCCACTCCTATCCGATGGATCAGCTGGCGGCCACGCTCTGGTATCACGACCATCGGATGGACTTCACTGCCCCGCAGGTCTGGCGTGGCCTCGCCGGGTTCCATCTCGTCCATGACGAGGAAGAGGAGGGGCTGGGCCTGCCGTCGGGGGAGCGGGACGTGCCGCTGATGATCTGTGATCGGGCGTTCCAGTCCGACGGCCAGTTCCGTTATCCCGCCATCGATCCGACCATGCTCGAGCGCCGAGGGGTCCAGGAGGACTACATGGAGGGCGTCCTGGGGGACGTCATCTTGGTCAACGGGGCTCCGTGGCCGATGTTGGAGGTTGATGCGGCCCGCTACCGGCTGCGGATCCTCAACGCCTCGAACGCACGCCGATACGACCTACGACTCGATCCCGCACCGAACCGCGGACCGGGCTTCGTCCAGATCGGTTCCGACGGGGGGTTGCTCGCGGCCCCGATCGAGCACGCCTCGATCACCGTAGCCGCGGCGGAGCGCTTCGACGTGGTCGTCGACTTCGGTACCTACCCGGTCGGCTCCGAGGTCACCCTCCGCAACGCACTGGGCTCGGGGTCGACCGCCGATGTGATGCGGTTCCGAGTGGTACGCACGGCAACCGACGACAGCCAATTACCGGAGAAGCTGACCGAACTTGAGCGCCTGGCTCCGGCCGACGCTCAGATACATCGGGAATGGAGCTTCTCCCGAGGTGCTGTTGGCGAGCACGCCGGGTGGACCATCAATGGGCTTGCCTTCGATCCGGACCGGATGGATGCCGAGGTGAAGCTGGGCGAGGTGGAGATCTGGCGGTTCTTCACCGATCTTCACCATCCAGTGCACGTCCACCTCAACTCCTTCCAAGTCGTGGGACGAAACGGCGGAGATCCCGGTCCCTTCGATGCCGGCTGGAAGGACACCGTTGACATCCGACCGGCCGAGTACGTTGACGTCGCGGTCCGCTTCTCCGACCACGCCGGGAAGTTCCTGATGCATTGCCACAACCTCGAACACGAGGACATGGCCATGATGTCCGCCTTCCGTACGCGTTAGCCCCGAGGCCATCAGCCGCGCGCCGGCCGTGGTGGGATGGCCTGAGTCCAGATCGGCCGACCTCACAAACCACGGTCGGCGATCGTCTACATGTTGGGGACGCGCCGCCAAGACCGTGGCATACCTCAGATCCAGACCGACCACCCGCGGGCTGACGGGGAATCCACACCGACTGCACGGAGCAGAAGTTCCCATGCGTGATGACATCGAGTTCTCGGCGGCAGATGGAACGGTGCTGCGCGGCTGGTACTACCGGCCAGAGCAGGGGAACGAAACGCGGCCGGTCGTGGTGATAAGCCACGGCTTCGGTGCCGTGAAACAGATGTACCT
>JACCUM010000365.1 GCA_013811805.1 Geodermatophilaceae bacterium
TCCCGAAGGTTCCGGTGATCGGCGGTGGATCAGACAACGCGGTCGGGTCACGACGGGCTGCAGCGATCAGCTGTCCGGCCAGTAGCGCTCCGGCAGCCCCTGCGCCGCCCGCGATTGCTCCGGCTCCCGCTCGGGCAAGGCGTCCGGCAATACCGTGTCGTCGCCGGCTCATCGCTGGCTCCCGCCCTCTCGGCTCATATCTTTCCCGCCTGTTCCGGAGTATCGGTCTTGACGCAGTCCTCGGCCTCGACCAAGGCCAACGGCCGACGTCGGCGCAACCGTGCCCAGCCCGAGGAGACGGAAGCATCCGCGTCGGCCTGCGACACCTCGGTCCCGGCGCGCTCGGCCGCCCGGAGTGCCGCGCGTTCGACCGAGGTGACCCGCTCCTTCCCGAAGGCGCGGTCTCGGCGCTCGCCGGGCTCGGGCCACAGCCCCAGCGCTGCGGCGGCCGTGGGCAGCAGGACCGCTGCAGCTGCGGCGTACCCCTCGGCAGAGGGGTGGAACTCGTCAACGCTGAACATGCGCGGGTCGCGAGCGAACGCGGGCCCGAGGATTGCCCCGAGCGAGACCGTACGACCGCCGGCTTTGACCACTGCCACGGTCTGCAGCGCCGCCAGTTGGCGGCTCCACCGCCGGGCGATGAACCGCAGCGGCTGGTGAATCGGTCGGATCGTGCCGAGATCCGGGCAGGTAGCCACGACGACCTCGCACCCGGTCTGCCTGAGCTTGGCGACCGCTTCGGACAGAAAACGGACCGAGACCGACGGCCGGGTTCGAGACGTGACGTCATTGGCACCGATCATGATGACGGCCAGATCCAGGGCTGGCGTTTCGTCGAGGGCCATTCGAACCTGGGCGTCGAGGTCACAGGACTGCGCGCCGATCCAGGCCAGCCGGGTGAAGTGCACGGGTCGCGACGCCAAGTCGCTCAGGGCGCTGACCATCAGCACACCAGGCGTTTCGGTGGTCCGGTCCACGCCCAGACCCACCGCACTGGAATCGCCCAGCAACGTGACGCGAATCGGCGTACCGGAAAAACTCCCGTAGACGCCGTCGCCGGTAGGTGGCCCGCAGATCGGGCTGCGCTCCTCGACGACGCGACGCGCTGAACGTGACTGCGACATGATCAGGCTGATCAGACCACCGGCGGCCGCCCCCATACCGCACATGGTGATCATGGTGCCGAGACCGACGCGACGCGCAGTGCCGTTCATCCCCATCACTGTGTCGAGGTTAGTCCTGCCGGGCTCGCCTCGAAGAACGATGTCGGCGCCCGTAGGGTGAGGGCTGTGCGTTTCGTCGACAGTGTGGTCGATTTGATCGGAAACACCCCGGTGGTCCGGCTGAGCCGGATCGGATCCGGGGCTGCTGCCCAGCTTGCGGGCAAGATCGAGTACTTCAATCCCGGTGGTTCGGTCAAAGACCGGATCGCGGTACGGATGATCGATGCCGCGGAGGCCTCCGGAGCGCTTGTTCCGGGCGGGGTCATCGTCGAACCCACCAGCGGCAACACCGGAGTCGGGCTGGCGTTGGTCGCCCAGCAGCGCGGTTACCGGTGCATCTTCGTCTGTCCGGACAAGGTGTCCGTCGACAAGGTCAACGTACTGCGCGCGTACGGCGCGGAGGTGGTCGTCTGCCCGTCCGCGGTCCCGCCGGATCATCCGGAGTCCTACTACAAGGTCTCGGATCGACTGGCTCGCGAGACCCCGCAGGCGTGGAAGCCCGACCAGTACTCCAACCCGATGAACGGCCAGTCCCACTACGAGACGACCGGTCCGGAACTCTGGAAGCAGACCGACGGCGCGATCACGCATTTCGTGGCCGGCGTCGGCACCGGCGGAACGATTAGCGGCACGGGGCGCTACCTCAAGGAGGTCTCCGACGGTCGGGTCCGGATCATCGGCGCCGATCCGGAGGGCTCGGTCTACTCCGGCGGTACGGGCCGGCCCTATCTCGTCGAAGGCGTCGGCGAGGATTTCTGGCCGAGGGCCTACGACCCGGAGGTCCCGGACGAGATCCTGGCAGTCTCCGACCGGGACTCCTTCGCCATGACCCGGCGTTTGGCGCGCGAGGAGGGCCTGTTGGTCGGCGGATCCTGCGGGATGGCCACGGCCGCTGCGTTGCGGGTCGCACGGGAGGCAGCGCCTGGGGACCTCGTCGTGGTGCTGCTCCCCGACTCGGGCCGCGGCTACCTGTCGAAGATCTTCAGCGACGACTGGCTGGCCGACTACGGGTTCCTCGCCCGCGGCTCTGACCAGACGACGATCGGCGACATCCTGCTTGCCAAGGCCGGCTCGCTACCCGAACTCGTACACGTGCATCCGAACGAGACCGTCCGCGAGGCCGTGGACATCCTGCGCGAGTACGCCGTCTCCCAGGTGCCGGTCGTGTTGTCCGAGCCGCCGGTGATGTCGGCCGAGATCGTCGGTTCGGTGGTCGACAGCGACCTCCTCGACGCTCTGTTTACCGGCCGGGCCAGCCTGACCGACAAGCTCGAGGCACACATGGGCCCCCCACTGCCCCAGGTCGGGGCCGGCGAACCGGTGGCTGAGCTGCTCGCCGTCCTCAAGGGACGTGACGCGGCGGTAGTGCTCGACGACGGCAAGCCGCGCGGTGTGCTGACTCGCCAGGACGTGCTGGGCTACCTCGCCAACGATCTCTAGGCACG
>JACCUM010000373.1 GCA_013811805.1 Geodermatophilaceae bacterium
GTCGCGATCTACGATGCGCTCGACCCGGACCGCAGCGACCTCGATGCGTACGCCGCCATCGCAGATGAGCTCGGCGCCCGCAGCGTGCTGGATGTGGGCTGCGGCACAGGAACTTTCGCGCTGCTACTCGCCGATCGCGGTATCGAGGTGACCGGAGTCGACCCCGCGGGCGGCTCGCTCGGCATGGCCCGAGCCAAGCCCGGCGCCGAGCGCGTGCACTGGATCCTCGGCGATGCGACAGCCCTGCCCTCGATGCAGGTCGACCTCGCAACGATGACCGCGAACGTCGCCCAAGCGATCGTTGACCCGCCCGACTGGGAGGCAACGCTGCGCGGCGTGCGTGACGCGTTGCGACCCGGCGGTCACGTCGTCTTCGAAACCCGTGACCCGGCCCACCGCGCATGGGAGGAGTGGACCCGCGCGGCGTCGTACGGTCGTACCGAGATCGAGGGCGTCGGCGCGGTCGAGAGTTGGGTGGAGGTGACCGATCTCGGCCTGCCGTTGGTCAGTTTCCGCTCGACGGTGGTGTTCGCCTCCGATGGTGAGGTGTTGACGTCGGACTCGACGCTGCGCTTCCGCGACCGAGCCGAGGTCGAGGCCGCGCTGGTCGCCTGCGGCTTTGCCGTGGACGAGGTCCGCGGCGCGCCCGACCGGCCCGGCCGAGAATTCGTGTTCTTTGGGCGGCGTCCGGGGTGAGCGCGGTCTATTGGGAGGGCAGTGGGACGTCGCCGTCCCGGCCGGCTTCCTGCGCCGAGCGCTCCAGTTGGCTCCGATAGTTCTCCCACCACGCCTGGTCGCCCGCAGCCAGGTTGTCGTTGCCCTCCTTCAGGCCGGCGGCGCCGTCGATCAGTTCCCGGACGATGTCTGCGTGCCCGGCGTGCCGATCGGTCTCGGCGATCATGTGGATCAGGATCCGGTGCAGAGTCACTGCGCTGTGTTCTTCCGGCCACCAGGGCACGTGGCCGATCGCGTCCAACGCCAGCGTGTCAATCGTGGCGTCCGAGTGCGCCCACACCCGCTGGTAGAGCCCGACGATCTCATCGCGCGATTCGTCGGCGGTAGCCCACATATCCGCATTCGGTTCGGCGTCGTCCTCGATCCAGGGAAGCGGCTCGTCGAACGCGCGGCCGAAGGTGTCGCCGAAATACCCAGCCTCGACGCTGGCCACGTGCTTGATCAGTCCCAACAGATTGGTGCCGGTCGGCGTCATCGGGCGGCGGATGTCGTACTCCGATGGCCCGTCGAGCTTCCAGAGCAGAGCCTCGCGGGCGGCCTGTAGATAACGGTGCAGATCCGCCTTCTGATCCAATCCGCTCATGTTCGACAGCCTGCCACCGGGTCTGACCGTGGTCGGGTCGCATCCTCTTGTGCTCTAGTTCGAACCGGCCGCGCCACCCGCGCGGGCGCCGGACTCATCGTCGAGGACCGCGGCCACCGCCTCGTATGTCTGACGAACCGCGCCAGCAACGCTGGGTACGACGACCGCGTTCGTCCGCGTACGGATCACCTCGACGAGTTGGTCGTACATGTCGCCGAGCAGCACCGCCCCTCCGGCGCGATCGACGATGTCCCGTACCTGTCGATGCCATGCCAGTTCGTCGTCGTCTCCGCGGCTGGAGAAACGCTGGATGGACCGCTCCTTGGTGTCCATCAGGAGGATCTCGACGAACGCGGCGCCGGTGTCGACTGCGACGGCTTCGAAGCGGTCGATCTCGCTCAGTCGTCCTAGGTACTGGGGCATGACGACGTCACGACCTTCACTCAGGTGGGTGCGCGCCATGCCGAGGGCGATCGGTCTGGCGATCTCGCCGGTCTCCTCGAATCGGTCCTGCCAGCCGCCGATCATCCCGCGGACCTGGTCGATGTCGAGATTGAGCACGCCGGGATGGTCACCGACGTACAGCCGCGCGAGGGTTGACTTGCCGATACCGGGTGGGCCGTTGAGGTGAATGAATCGCGGCACCGCTGCAAGGCTAGGGGCAACGCGGGAGCGCGTGCCGGCCTACGCGCCCCGATGCCAGGATGAGTCGGTGACCGCGGACGATCGGCTGCGGGCCGGCTGCGGGCGCAGCCTGTCCTTGTACGCGCCGCAGAACCGGAACCCCCCGGCCACGATGCAGCGGTGGGGCGCGAGAACGATCGAGGCAGACGTGTACGGCGCGGGTGGTGCGGTCACAGCCGTCGAGCACGAGGTCGCGGCCCTTCTGGGGAAGCCGGCCGCGGTGTTCATGCCGACCGGGACGATGGCCCAGCAGATCGCGCTACGCATCCACGCCGAGCGGCGGGATTCCCGCACGGTCGCGTTCCACCCACTCTGCCACCTGGAGCGACACGAGGAACGCGCGTACGAGCACCTGCACGGACTGGTCGGCCAAACGGTCGGCGAGGAGCACCGGCTGATCGACGTCGCTGACCTCGAGTCGGTGGCGCAACCGCTGGCCGCGCTCGTCCTAGAGCTGCCGCAGCGGATGATCGGGGCGCAGCTGCCGCGGTGGGATGAGCTCGTCGCTCAGACAGAATGGGCCCGTGCCCGAGGGGCCGCGCGACACCTGGACGGCGCGCGACTGTGGGAGGCGCAGCCGTTCTACGAACGCCCGCACGCTCAGATCGCCGATCTGTTCGACACCGTGTACGTCTCGTTCTACAAGGGGTTGGGCGGCATCGGTGGTTGTGTCCTGGCCGGCCCCGAGGATGTGATCGAGCTAGCGCGCGTCTGGCGGATCCGGCATGGCGGGGAAGTGTTCGCGCTGTGGCCCTATGCCGTCGATGCGTTGTACGGCCTGCGCATCGAGCTGCCGCTGATGGCCCAGTACTGGCGGCAGGCGAAGGAACTGGCCGCGGAACTCACCGTACTGACCGGTGTCGGGATCGCGCCCGACCCGCCGCAGACGCCGATCTTCAACGTCATCCTCGATCGGGCGCCGGAGGCGGTGCGTCGCGCTCGGAGTCAGCTCGCGGCCACCGACGACGTGTGGCTCTTCGACCGGATGTGGCCCACGGATCCTCCTGCTCGGACTCGGATCGAGGTCGCCGTTGGTTCCCAGCTCGGACACTTCAGCAGCGGCGAGATCGCTGCGCTGATCGGCCGGCTACGTGAGCTCTCCGTGGACCAGGCCGACCGCTGACATGCTGCGGGTGTGCACCGCGTCGTCATCCTCGGCCGCGGTGGCGCGGGAAAGTCGACGGCAGCCACGCGGCTCGGTGTCGTCCTCGGGCTACCGGTCCTCGAGCTGGACCGGTACTTCTGGGCTCCCGACCTGATCCCGATGCCGCGGCAGGAGTGGATCGAGGTCCAGCAGCGGCTGGCCGCCGCCGACCACGCGACCTCAGCAGATGTGCATATCTTCCGAGCTCCCCGCCAACTTGCCCGGTTCATCGCCCAGCTCGAGTCGTACGAGCCGCCGCCGGAGGCCAGGCCGGCCAGTTGCTGATCCAGCCAGTGGACAATGCGGACATGTCTGGCGAGGAGGGCGAGCGCCTCACCGGAGGCAACGTCGGCGGCGCATGGCGGGTCGGTGAGACGGTCCGGCGGACTCCCGGGCCGTGGACGCCTGCGGTGCACGCGCTGCTCAGCTATCTCCGACCGAGACTGGCCAATGTTCCGGCCGTTCTCGGGTTCGATGAACGCGGCCGCGAGGTGTTGTCCTACCTGCCAGGACGGGTCCTCGACATCGACACCGAACTGCTGACCGAGCCCCAGTTGCAGGCGGTCGGCAGTTGGACCCGGTCGTTCCACGACACAGTCGTCGGCTTCAGTCATGAGGGACCATGGCGGTTCTTCGAGATCGACGGGCCAACGCTGATCGGGCACAACGACATTGCGCCGTACAACATCTGTTTCGACGGCGACGACCTGGTCGGCGTCTTCGACTGGGACTTCGCCGGCCCGTCGACGCCGTTGCTGGAGCTTGCCTTCATTGCCTGGAATTGCGTGCCCCTGTGGCGCGACATCGGCGCGGAGCCCGCCTCGGCCCGTCTTCAGCTGATGGCCTCGACATACGGTTCGCTGTCTGCCCGCGACATCCTGCGTGCCGTACCGCACCGGATCCAAGTGATGCTGGACGGGATACCGATCGCCGCCGCGGCTGGGGACGAAGGCATGGCCAATCTGATGGCTGGTGGCGAGCCGGAACGCTCCCAGCGCAGCCTGGACGATCTGCGGCAACGAATACCCCAAATCGCGGCCCATCTGGCATAGGAGCTGTTGCGCCTGATCGTCTTCACGATCATGGCCGACCAGGTCCGAGTTGTGCAGGATCGGGAAATCCACAGAATTGGAGCATGGCGCTGGGCGGCCTGAAGCTCAGGGCCGGAGCCGTCCATCTGGCTCGTTGACCGGCTATTGCCGGGGTGGTGGGTGGTGCATGGGGTTGAGGATCGGTGTTTGTTGCGGGTCGATCCAGGTTGGTGGGGTGAACCAGGCCCGGCCGGCGTGGATGAACACTTCCCAGTCGCCGTGTTCGATTTCTCGGTGGTGGTAGCCGCAGAGCAGCACACCGTTGTTCTGGTCTGTCCGCCCACCCTGGCTCCAGCCGATGATGTGGTGGGCTTCGCACCAGGACAGCGGCCGGTCGCAGCCCGGCCAGGCGCAGCCCCGGTCACGGATTTCTAGGGTCAGGCGGGCAGGTCCGGTGAACAGCCGCCTTGCCCGGCCCAGGTCGATGACTGCACCGGACCCGTCGAGGAAGCAGGGGATGATCTCGGCGTCGCAGCCCAGGTAGGCGCTCAGACTCGGCG
>JACCUM010000377.1 GCA_013811805.1 Geodermatophilaceae bacterium
GGTGCCGTCGTGGCTGCCAACGACGAGTTCTTTGCCGAGAAGGAGAACCTGATACTTCCGTGGCCGGCCGCTGCGGTGGCGGACTTCGGGCACAAAGGGAAGGTGTACGACGGGTGGGAGACCCGACGCCGCCGTCAGCCCGGACACGACTGGGCGGTCGTTCGCCTGGGCCTGCCCGGGCGCGTGCACGGCGTGGTCATCGATACAGCCTGGTTCACCGGCAACTTCCCTCCGTACGCCTCCCTGGAAGCGGCTGCCGTCGAAGGACATCCGTCGGTTGCCGACCTGGCGGCTGCTGACTGGGTTCCGCTGCTGCCGCGGGTGGGAGTGCGCGGTGGGTCGGCCAACTCGTTCGAGGTCGACTCCTCGATCCGGGCGACCCATGTCCGGCTGAACATCTTCCCGGACGGCGGGGTGGCCCGGTTGCGCGTACACGGGGTGCCGATCGCCGATCCGCGACCGCTGGATGTCGGACCGTTCGACCTTGCCGCCCTGGAGAACGGTGGCCGAATCACCGGGTGCAGCAACGAGTTCTATGGGACCCCACACCAGCTCATCGGTCGCGGCTTGGCGCTGAACATGGGCGGTGGGTGGGAAACCGCGCGCCGCCGAGACGACGGCAACGACTGGGTCGCCGTCGGGCTGGCCTGCGCTGGGTTTGTGGGACTGGCCGAGTTGGACACCTCGTACTTCGTCGGCAACTCACCCGGTGCCGCCCGCCTCACCGGATGCATCGAGGGTGCCGACCCAACGCGCCCCGGCTCGTGGACCGAACTTCTACCGATGACCGGTCTGCAGCCGGACACTCCACACCGCTTCGTCCTGCCGCCCAATGGTCCAGGGGTCACCCAGGTACGACTCGACGTCTATCCCGACGGTGGCATGGCCCGGCTGCGACTCTGGGGCAGGCCAACCGCCGAGGGCCGGAAGCGATTGGGGCGTACCTGGTTCGACGCGTTGCTTCCCGCTCAGGCGGTGAGCGTGCTCCAAGCCGCTGGGGTGTCCGCCGTCGATGCCCGGGCAGTGGTCGAGGCCCGGCCGCTGTCCGGATCGATGGCACCGATCCCTCCCGCGACGATCAGCCGACTCCTCGACGGCCCCTGACCGGACGTTATGCGCATAACGTCCCAGAATCGGCCAAGGATCTGGACGTTATGCGCATAACGTCCCGTTCTGAGGGTTTCAGGCGAGGCAGATGTCCTGAGGACGGACGGGTACCCGGTGGATGTCCCGGCCGGTGGCATCCCGGATGGCGGCGACGATCGCGGGTGTCACCGAGATGCATGGCGGTTCGCCGACGCCCTTGGCTCCCAGCGGCGCTTGCGGTTCGGGCTCCTCGATGAGGCTGAAGAGAACCGTCGGCGCGTCCAGGGTGGTCGGCAGCAGGTAGTCGGTGAAGCTGGCATTTCGAACCATGCCATCGGTCACCACGATCTCCTCCATCACCGCCAGACCGAGCCCCTGGGCTATGCCGCCTTCGATCTGGCCCGCGACCGACAGCGGGTTCAGCGCGCGCCCGACGTCCTGCGCAGTCGCGATCTGGACAACCTTGACCAGCCCCAGCTCGGGGTCGACATCGACCACGGCACGGTGCGCGACAAAGGCGAAGGCCACGTGGCAGTTGCCCTGACCGTTCTCGTCCAGGTCCTCGGTCTCCCGGTGGCGGTACTCGACCGTCTCGTCAAGCCGCAGTCCCGCGGAGGCCTGGGCGACCGGTACCCGCAGCGAGCCGATCGTGTCCACCACGTCGGTGCCCTCGACGGCCAGCTGCAGCGCCGGCATTCCGTACCGATCGGCGACGGCCTCGAACAGCAGCTCTCGGACCCGGCGGCAGGCGGCGTCGACCGCACCGCCGGACATCCAGGTCTGCCGACTGGCCGACGTGCTGCCCGACGACCCGATCTGGGTGTCGATCGTGTCCAGCATGACCTCGTCCACACCGAGGATGGTCCGGGCGATCTGCTGCGCGAGCATGACGAAGCCCTGGCCGACCTCGGCGGTGGCGAACTTGAGGGTCACCACGCCGTCGCTGAGCTGGCAGCGGGCAGTTGAGTAGTCGTCGAAAGCCTCGGAGTACATCAGGTTCTTGATCGACACGCCGTACCCGACCCCGCGTACGACATGACCTCGATCGGCCGTACGCCCGGTGCCGCCTGGCAACGACAGGACGTCAGCGTCCGAGGGCAGGTCGGGCGGCATCGGCAGGGCATCGGTCTCTCGGATGCACCGCTCGACCGGCGCGACGCTCTCCACCGGTTGGCCGGTGATCAGCGGGTCGCCGGTCTGCATGGCGTTGCGCAGTCGTACCTCCACAGGGGACAGCCCGGCAGCCGTGGCCAGCTTGTCCATCTGACCCTCGTGCGCGAAACACGCTTGTACGACCCCGAATCCACGCATCGCTCCGCACGGCGGGTTGTTCGTACGGGTGGCCCAGCCGTCGACGACCGCGTTCGGGCAACGGTAGGGGCCTTGAGCGTGAGTGATCCCGTTGATGAGCACGGCCGGCGAGGTTGAGGTGTAGGCGCCGCCGTCGAAGACCATCCGCGCCTCGATCTTGACGATCGTCCCATCCGCCTCGGCGTGATGGCGCATCCAGATCTTGGCCGGGTGGCGGTGGACGTGGCCGTAGAAGCTCTCCTCCCGGCCGTATTGCATCTTCACGGGCCGTCCGGTGCGCAGTGCCAAGAGGCTGCAGTGCACCTGAAGGCTGATGTCCTCCCGGGCGCCGAAAGCACCCCCCACGCCGCCGAGGACCAGACGGACCCGCTCGTCGGGCAGACCGAGACAGGCCGCGACCTGCTTGCGGTCCTCGTGCAGCCACTGCGTCGCGATGTAGAGCTCGAGCCCGGAGCCGTCGTCGTCGGGTACGGCCAGCGCGGATTCCGGCCCCAGAAAGGCCTGGTCCTGCATGCCCAGCTCGTAGCTGCCCTCGACCACGATCGGTCCCGTTGCCTCCGGATCGCCGCAGAGGATCCGCTGGTGGCGAATCACGTTACCGTCCGGGTGAATCGACTCACGTGTCCCGTCGATCGCCGCTTCCGGATCGGTCAGCGGTTCGAGGACCTCGTACTCGACGACGACCGCGGCCAGTGCCCGGCGGCAGGTCTCGGGGTGATCCGCGGCAACGGCGGCGACCGGCTCTCCGCGGTAGCGCACGTACCCCGTGGCGAAGACGTGCTGGTCCTGCCTGATCAATCCGTACGTCGGCTGGCCGGGAACATCCTCGGCGGTCACGATCGCTTCGACGCCGCTGATCTTCCATGCGCCGGTCACGTCGATGGACCGGATCCGCGCGTACGGGTGCGG
>JACCUM010000389.1 GCA_013811805.1 Geodermatophilaceae bacterium
GGCGCGCTCGTCGTACGCAGCATCATCGACCAGGACGTCGAGATCGGCGCCGACGCCCGGATCGGCGGGGACGGAGACATCGCACTCGTCGGCGGCCAGTCGAAGCTGCCGAAGGGCACCGTCGTACGCCCCGGCGGCCGCTACCCCGAGCCCGAGGAGTCCTCCGACCAAACCTGACGTTTCGGAGGTTGACAGGTCTCAGTTGACTGTCAGGGAGGGCACAACCTCAGCACAGGCTGTCTTAACACCGTTCTCGGTATCGGTCTCAGAAGGAGCCCGTACCGAGAGGAGCACCAACATGACTGACAACCAGGCAAGCGCTGACAACGACGACAGCGCGACGACGCAATCCCCTCGTCGCTGGGGCCGGGCCACCGCACTCGTAGCCGGCGGGCTCGTGGCCGGCGGAATGCTCGCCGGCACCGTGACCGCCCTGGCCGCGCGCGATGACGCGGGCCGTGGCGGCACGCGACCCGAAGGTGGCGGGCATGCCGGCGAAGAACCGTTGACTGGTGACATCGCATCGCAGGTCGTGGCCGCGGCGCTGGCTGAGTATCCCGACGCCACCGTGGTGCGCCTGGAGATCGCCGACGGCGTCTACGAAGCGCACTTGGAGGCAGCCGACGGAACGCGCGTCACCGTCGAGGTCGACGAGAGCTTCGCGGTGACCGGCGAAGAGACCCACGGATAGCACGGCGAGGCCTCACCAGGCGACGGGTGCGTAGTCCTTGAGGAAGCATCCGTAGAGATCCCGCCCGGCCTCGCCAGCCACGATCGGGTCGTACACCCGGGCTGCGCCGTCGACGAGATCCAATGGGGCATGGAAGCCCTCACCGGCCAGGCGCTGTCTGGTCGGGTGCGGGCGCTCGTCGGTGATCCAGCCGGTGTCGACCGCGGTCATCAGGATCCGGTCGGTTCTCAGCATCTCCTCGGCGCTGGTGCGGGTCAGCATGTTCAACGCGGCCTTGGCCATATTGGTGTGCGGATGGCCGGGTCCTTTGTACGCGCGGCCGAACTGCCCTTCCATCGCCGAGACATTGACGACGTACTTCCGCCGCGCCGGTGCTGCAGCCAGCGCCGGGCGCAGCGCACTGATCAGGATGAACGGTGCCGTGGTGTTACAGAGTTGCACTTCGAGTAACTCCAGCGGATCAACCTCGCCGATCCGCTGGGTCCAGCTGTTCACCGAGTGCAGGTCCGGCACCAGGCCGCCGGCATCGATCGCGGTCTGGGCGGCGATCCGGGCCGGGGAAGCCGATCCAGCCGTCAGCGCCAGCGCGGTCACTGCGTGCGCCGTCGGATGCTGCGCCACCGAACCGACCAGCGCCGCCGGGTGGGCGTCACTTGTGTGGTCGAAGGTGAGCAGTTCGGGGAGCTGACCTGGTGGCAGCGGCGCAGACTCGGCATCGACGAGAGGTCCGTACGAGCCGGGCGAACGTCGGACGGTTTGTGCCGCATTGTTGATCAGGACGTCCAACGGTCCTTGTGCAGCAACGGATTCGGCGAGGGAAATGACCTGGGCCGGATCGCGCAGGTCGATGCCGACGACGCGCAGTCGATGCAACCAGTCGGAGCTGTCCGGCATTGTGGTGAACCGCCGTACGGCATCACGAGGGAAGCGGGTGGTGATCGTCGTATGCGCCCCGTCGCGCAGCAACCGCAGCGCGATGTACATGCCGATCTTGGCGCGGCCGCCGGTCAGCAGCGCGCGGCGCCCACTCAGGTCGGTGCGAACATCGCGGCGGGCTCGGTTGAGGGCAGCGCAGGCCGGGCAGAGCTGGTGGTAGAAGGAATCGACATCGGCGTACCGGTTCTTGCAGATGTAGCAGGCGCGGGCCCGAAGCAGCGTCCCGGCGCTCCCAGTCACGTTCGAGGACAGTGGCAGGCCCTGGGTCTCGTCATCGATTCGTCCGGGGGCTGCGGTCGCAGTTGCCGCCGTAACGGCCTGATCGGCGGCGAGGACCGCCGCGCGGCGCTGAGCCCGCCTGGTTTGTTTGACTGTCTTGAAGAGCTTGGCCGTCGCAAGCCGTACGGCGACCGCGTCACGATGCTCTGGGTCGGTACGGCTGAGCCCATCAACCTGACCCAACACCTTGAGGCACGCCTCGAGTTCGGACGGATCGATGCCCGGCTGCCGAACCTGCTCATGACTGCTGCTCACTCGCAGGATCCAACCTCACGGTCGTGCACGGCCTCGCGCCACCGCGCGCTTGAGCTATTCCTGAGCAGCTAGAACGCGCGCTCGACTGCGCGATGGATGGCCGATCGCAGCCACAGCCGTTGCCCACGGCGCTCGCCTCTGCACAGAGAACTCAGCCGATCCCGCAGGCCTCGAGGACTTGCTGGAGCTCACCACAGTCGAGTGATCTGGAGTTGGCAGGTGCGAGCGACAGATCGACGACGATCCGCCAGCCGTGGTCGACCAGAGGCTTCGAGCGAAATGGCCCATTTGACTGAACCGTCTGCAGCTGGATGCGGCTGCTCTGAGCTGCACATGGTTCAGTCGATCAGAATCGGCCGCGCGCCGGGTCTCAAGAATCGACTGGTCGACCGAGATCGCCATCGAGATAGTGCTGCACGTTCGGAGCGACGGCGGCGATGATGTCCTCGGCCGCAGCGGTGGCCAGGGCGGGCAGACAGATCACATATCTCGCCATGAGCA
>JACCUM010000428.1 GCA_013811805.1 Geodermatophilaceae bacterium
TGTGCCGCTGGCGTCCTCGATGCTGGGCAACAGATCGGCCGCGGCCGCGACCAGCTCCGGCGTGGGAAACGCCGGCCGCCACAGTTCACCCAAGTCCGGGCAGGTGCGTTCGGTGGGCTGGCGGACAGTTATGGCATATGGGACAAGCCCTTGACGGCCGGAGACCGGCGACGCCCCGACACCGGACACAGAGCCGGCACGGCCCAACACCCGCCCGGCGCTCCTGCCTCCGGCCCGCGCCGGCCGGCCAGGGCCAGCCGGCCGCACCACCGGGCGGGGCTGGCCGCCGCTGGCGACAGACTCATCCCTTGCCAGCTGACCCGAGCTCACGACAACCGCCAGGATGCGACTCGTGGACATGACGACCACACCGGAAGGCGCAGTGCGGTGAGCCGCTGCATGACCAGGCCCGGTCTCAGTTCTGGTCTCAGTCGCGATAGTTGACCCAGGTGTGCTGAGCCCCTCGTCGCGAACAACCAGCAGGGTTGAGGGTGTCCTAGTACTCCAGCCGTAGATCGTTATGATCATGAACGAGCCGCTTCTTGGCGCCGGTAGTGGCTGGTGTGCGCGCGGTGTTGGTGGCGTCGTCGCCAGTGTGACCAGGCCTCGGGGCAGGCGAGGACCCGTGCCGGTTCGATGACGAAGATCGTGAGCAGGCGTCGGATTTCGTTGCAGGTCAGCTCGATCAGCCCTGGTGGTGAGGGTGTGTCGGTGCGTTCGGTAGCGGCGATGACGGCGAGCAGGGCGTGGGCGAGCATGGTCAGCAGTGTCCAGCGCCGCCACGGCAGCCAGCGGCGGAGCTGGTGTTCGTCGAGCCCGGCGAGACCTTTGCCGGCCTGGAAGGACTCCTCGATGGTCCAGCGGCGTCCGGCGACCCGGACCAGCTCGCGAAGAGGCACCGGTGTGGGTGCGTGGCAGCGGTAGAACGCCAGCTCACCGGTGTGGGGGTGGCGTCGCACCAGTAGCCACCAGCACCCGGTGGCGGTGGTGTCGGGGCGGGTGAGGGTGACCAGCGCCCAGTCGTGGTAGCGCTGTCCCTTCGCGCCTGGTGCGGCAGAGAGCCGCTGCCACGCTCGTTTCGGCAGGCTGGCGGTGAGCGTGTCGGCGCGCATCGGGCCGGCGGCGGTGGGCACGCGGCGGTCGCAGCCGATGGCCAGCACGTAGCCGACTCCGCGGGCGTCCAGGTCGGTGCGCAGGCCGGGATCTGCTCCGTAGACCTCGTCGCCGGCTACCCACCGTGCCGGTGTTCCAGCGTCGAGCGCCCGAGCGATCATCACCCGGGCCAGGGCGGGTTTGGTGGCGAACTCGACGTCGTCGGGCACCCCGGCCGCGGCGCACCGGTCAGGATCGGTGGTCCAGGACTTGGGCAGGTAAAGCTCCCGGTCGATCATCGCGTGCCCACGCGGGCCGGCGTAGGTCATATAGACCGCGACCTGGGCGTTCTCGACCCGCCCGGCGGTGCCGGTGTACTGGCGCTGCACCCCGACCGTGCAGCTGCCCTTCTTCAGGTCCCCGGTCTCGTCGACCACCAGCACCGCGTCGGGGTCACCGAGGTGCTCGATGACGTAACCGCGCAGGTCATCGCGCACACCGTCGGTGTCCCAGCTGGCCCGGTTCAGCAGGTGCTGCATCCCATCCGGGGTGGTATCGCCGGCGTGCTCGGCGATCGTCCAGCAGTTCTTCCGCGGCAGATCGGCCAGCAGCCCGAGCAGCAACCCCCGAGCTCGGCGGCGGGTCTCGACCCGGGCGAAGCGCCCGGCCACCCGATCGAGCAACTCGTCGGCTGCCGCCCGCCAACGGGCCGGCCCTACGCTGTGGCCCACGGCCACCGTTTGATCATCTGGAGTCGACACAACCGAGGATGATCACGCGGTGGCCGCCCTACGTCCGGGACCGCCACGCCGGAAGATCACGATCTACGGCTGGAGTACTAACTGCTCCCCGGAGTAGAGTCGGTAGTCGTTGGCAGCGGCTATCGCCGTATCTGTCCCGACGACCAGCGTGGATCCAACAATGGCGGTGATGCCGACTACTGCCGCAAACCCGCGGCGCAACCATGGCAGAACGGATTGTCTTGCACCGCTCCGTAATGAAGCGACGCTGAGCTGCTTGGTCTGAGTCATGGAAGCTGCTTTCGGTGTGGAGGGGTACGTTCCGTGTCATTGGTGGTCGGGATCACTTCGGCATATCCCAAGTCGTGCATTTGACCAGCTTGAAGGAGGTTACGGCTGCGTTACGCCGGATGGCGAACTTCGTCAGATGTCCCACGCTGGATTCGGTAAGGATCTTCTTGATGCCCTTGTATATACCTTTTGACTCTTCGATAACACATTCTTGAATTGGGCGTCCCAGACTGATAGCTCCCCCAAAATCGCCCGGGTATTTGCCGTTCGGGGCGGCGAGCGCATAGGTTGTGGG
>JACCUM010000430.1 GCA_013811805.1 Geodermatophilaceae bacterium
CGATGTTGTGCACGGTGGCCAGCAGCGCGCCCATCAGAACCGCGGGGACCTCGGGCGGGATGAACTGCGGGAGCAGGGCCACATAGAAGGCCCCGATCTTGGGGTTGAGGATGTTGACCCCGAATCCTTGGCGCCAGGCAGCCCAACCGCGGGCACCTGGTGACGATGTGCTGTCGGCAGCCGGTGGCGTTTCGCGGCGGCGGATCGCCGCGATCAGCCAGCGCAGGCCGAGCCAGATCAGGTACGCAGCGCCGACCAGCCGCAGCACAGTGTAGGCAACGGTGGACGCGGTGAGGATGGCTGAGACACCCACGGCCGCCGCTACGCCCCAGGTGAGGCAGCCGGTGCAGACGCCCAGCGCTGTCGCGTACGCCGGTGCCCGTCCCTGCGTCAGCGCCGAGCGCAGAACGAGTGCGGTGTCCAGGCCGGGCGTGATCGTGACCAGACCGGCGACCAAGGCAAAAGAGAGCACAGCCGCAGGAATGCTGTCGGCGAACATGCCAGCAGGATGACAGACGCATCAGACGGTACGAAGATGGCGGCCGTGGATAACACACCCGTCAACCTGACCACGGCCTTGGCATCCTTCGACGACATCTACAGCCCGCGGATCGTGGCTCGGGTGAATGACTACGACGTACGAATCGCGCACACCCTGGGCGAACATGTCTGGCACGTCCACGAGGACACCGATGAATTCTTCTTGGTTCTCGACGGCCAGTTCGACGTCGCCCTGCGCGCCAACGGCGACGAGACCATGGTCGCGCTCAGCAAGGGCGACACCTTCGTCGTACCCAAGGGCACCGAGCACAAGCCGTCCTCGCCCGGCGGGTCGATCCTCATGTTCGAGCCGTCGGGCACCTCGACGACCGGAGACCGGCACGAGGGAGAGATCCCGGATCATGTGGACGGCACCACCGGCCGCGATCTGACCTGATTTCGATATCCGAAGAGGTTGCTCATGACATCGGCTCCCGTACTGACCTTGACGACCGTCAACATCGGCGCTCCCGATCCCGCTGTACTGGCTCGCTTCTACCGGGCGCTGCTGGACTGGGAGATCACGACGGAGGAGCCAGATTGGGTGGTGCTGAGAAATCCTGATGGCGGGACAGCACTCGCGTTCCAGTCCGAGTCCGAGTTCGTTCGACCGGTCTGGCCTGCTGGTCCCGGCGACCAGCAGATGATGATGCACCTCGAGATCCGCGCCGACGATCTCGAGGACGCGGTCGCTCACGCCACGGGCTGTGGGGCCACCCTCGCGGATCATCAGCCACAGGACGATGTCCGTGTCTGCCTCGACCCAGCCGGGCATCCGTTCTGCCTATGGCTCGGATGATGGCCGAGCCCACCCGGCTCAGCAGCCGGCCGCGAAGCGGTAAGCCCGGCACACTTCGTCCATTCTGACCGCGGGTAGCAAAGCAATGCGCTCCCGCAACCGTTCCCGACGCAGGGTGAAGAGGTTGTCGAGGTTCGCCGCACAAGCGCGCGGAAGACCGTCCTGCTCGGTGAGCTCCACCTCGGTCGGGATGCCCCGAACCCGACTGGTCACCGGAGCAACCAGTACCGAGTGCAACCGGACGATGAATCGCTCTCGGGTCAGCACAAGTACCGGACGCACCTTGTCACCCGGTACTTCCGCCCACCAGATCTCGGCTCGATGGGGCACCGGGTGATTCACTGCTGGGCCGACCTCTTGGCTCACTGGTCGTCCCAGGGCGCATCAGAGAGGTCGACACTGACCTCACGGGGCAGATCCGGATCGTCGTCGCCGCTTTCGTGCCCGGCCAGCCAACGTCGTTCCAACTCGCGCTCGATCAGGGCTTCCAGAGCGTCATCGAGCAGATCGGAGACGTTCTCACTCCCGGTGAGATCCTGTGCGCGACGCAGCTGCTCGGGGGCGAGGGTCACCGATACCTTCTGTTTGGCCACCCTTTCATCCTACCTTGTGTCCTACTGATGATCGCTTAGCTGGGAGGACTCTAATTACCCCATCCGCTGCATCCGACGGTCGTCCCGGCAGCCACACGAGAACGATGACCGCTGCCAGCAGGACAACCAAGCAGGTGGCGATGGAGGTGAGTTGCATCGCCCATACGAAGGCGTCCTTGGCGCTCTCCTCGACAGCACCATTGCCTAGGCTCAGCGCTCCCACCAACGACTCGCGCGCTGTCTCGGACTTCTGCGCTGGCAACGCGGACAACGAGGGTGTGACCCGGCTCGCGTACAGCGAGTTCAGCAGTGATCCGAGGATCGCCACACCGAGAGCACCGCCGACCTGGCGAACCGAGTTGTTGACCGCCGATCCTGCGCCCGCCTTCTCGCGAGGAACTACGGACATGATCGACTCGGTCGCCGGGGCCATTGTGTTGCCCATCCCGACTCCCTGCACGAAGAGCAGAACGAGCAGGATCCACAGCGGCGTCGACTCCTGGAGAAAGGCGAATCCACCGAAGGACACCGCGATTATCACCATGCCGACCGTGGTGACCGCCTTGGCGCCGTACCGCACGACGAGTGCCGAACTCCGCGGCGCGAAAACCGCGATCGCAACTGCCACCGGCAGGAGCACCGCGCCGCTCTGAAACGGCGAATATCCTCGTACGCCCTGTAGATAGAAGACCAGGAAGAACGTGGCGCCCAGCAGAGCGAAGAAGACCAGCCCCAAGGCGGCCGCGGCCGAGGAGAAAGAGGGGTTGCCGAACAGGGTCACGTCCAGCGCTGGAGAGGCAGAGCGGCGCTGGGTATAAACGAACAGAGCCAGCAACAACAGACCACCCAGTGCCGGCCCGAGCACGGTCAGGCGGAGCCAACCGTCGCCATCGCCGCCACGGATGAGTCCGAATACCAGGAGCCCGAGGGCGGCGATCGAGAGCAGCACGCCGCCGACGTCGATCCGACCGGGTGAGGGGTCCCGTGATTCGGGGACCAGCCACAGGCTCAGCATCAGCCCCGCGATCGCGATGGGCACATTGAGCAGGAACACCGAGCCCCACCAGTAGTGCTCGAGCAGAAAGCCTCCGGCCATCGGGCCAACGGCGATCGCCAGGCCAGAGGTGCCGGCCCAGACCCCGATCGCCTTGGCCCGCTCCCCGGCCGGGAATACGTTCGTGATGACTGCCAGCGTGGCCGCTTGCACGGCCGCCCCGCCGACGCCCATGAGCGCGCGCCAGACGATGAGTTCCATCGCCGTGTCGGAATAGGCAGCGAAGATCGAGGCGACCGTGACGATCGCCAGTCCGCTGACCAGCACGAGCCGCCGACCGAACCGGTCTCCCAGCACGCCCCAGGTGAACAGCAGTCCGGCGAAGACCAGGATGTAGGCATCGACGGCCCACTGCAATTCACCCTGGGTGGCCTGGAGGTCCTCTTGGACCCGGCGCAGGGCGACATTGAGGATCGTGTTGCCCATGATCACGACGACCAGGCAGACCGTCAGGACAGCGAGAGTTGCCCACCGCCGCTCGTGCCCGACGTGCGTCTCAGTCACGAATCTGTGGCAGCGGCGTCTGTCCCAGCATCGCGATCGCGGCGCTGGGCGAACTCGGCGAATGCCGCCAGATTGGCCAGCGACTCACCGCGGCTGATCCGCCAGTCCCACTCCCGGCGGATCGAGGACCCGAAGCCGATCTCGAGCATCGTGTTGAAGTGCTCGTCGGCGTAGGTGAGGACCGAGCCGAGCAGCCGGTCGATCTCCTCGGCGGTCACCGCATGCAGGCCAAGGCGACCGACAAGGTAGATGTCACCGACCGAGTCGATGCTGTAGGCGACGCCGTACATCCGCGAATTATGTTGCAGCAGATAGCTCCACAACTGCTCACGGTTCTCGTCGGGCTGCCGGCACACGAACGCCTCGACCCGAAGAGCATGCGCTCCGATGATGAGCCAGCAGATCGTCTGCAGCTTCTTCGTACCCGGGAGGGTCACCACGAACCGGCCCGACTCGGGTCGTTCGTAGCTGAGTTCGCGTTCCTCCAGAGCAGCGGCGATCACGCTGGCAACGTCGGGACTCCCATCCTCGGCGCGGTCCGCGTCGCCCATCAGCGCGCCGGCCCAGCGCCGAACACCGGGATGGTCATCGCGTCGGCGTAGGCATCGAGCAGCAACCCGGTCGTCCGGTCCCAGGAGAATCGGCTGGCGTGCTCGACGGCAGCTCGGGAGAAGGCCACCCGATCGCCCAAGACCTTCGTGATCGCATCGGCGTAGTCGGGGGCCCGGTGCCCATCCACGAGCAGCCCGGACCTGCCGTCGTCCACCGCCGTGACCAACCCACCGACCCGAGCGGCCACCACCGGCGTACCGCACGCCTGCGCCTCCAGCGCCACCAGCCCGAAGGACTCGTTGTGACTCGGGACGACCGCCACATCGGCCGCGCGGTAGTAGTCGGCCAGGTCATCCGGAGGCATGGGAGCCAGGAAGCGCACCCGGTCGGCGATGCCGAGGGTGTTGGCCAGAGCCAGCAGGGAGGTCGGTTCATCCAGGCCAGAACCGCTGGGCGCGCCGACGACGTACACAATCAGTTTCGACCTCACCGCCGGGTCATAGGCGATCAGGTGCGCGGCCGCCCGCAGCAGCAGGTCCGGTGCCTTGAGCGGCTGGATACGGCCGACGAAGAGCAGCACGAGTGCGTCGTCGGGTACGCCGAGGCGCGCGCGCGCTCCGGGTGCCGGCCGGAACCGATCCAGGTCCACCCCTGGCGGAATGGTCAGCACCTTCGCCGGATCGGCGTCGTACCACTGCACCAGCTGAGCCGCCTCGTCCGGTGTGGAGGCGATCAGCCGGTCGGCCTCGGCCACCACCTGCTCTTCACCGATGACTCGCGACCTGGGTTCCGGAGCATCCCCCTCGGCCAGCAGGGCGTTCTTGACCTTGGCCAGGGT
>JACCUM010000079.1 GCA_013811805.1 Geodermatophilaceae bacterium
CAGCCCGACGCGCCGGGCTCTCCCTCGAACGGCTCGACAACCTCGTCGGTGATCCAGCCGCCTCAGAAGCCGCCAGCCTGCGGTTGTACGAAGTCCCGTCGACGGTTGTCTAGTCCACTCGGCCCCCGGGTTCCAGTACCAGGTGACATCTCAGTCCGGAAACCACCGGTGGCGGCGCGCTCAGACGTGCCAGGATTCGCGGATGGCCGACCGGTCCTTTCCGGACGAGCGAGCCGGGCACCTGATCGAGCCCACTCAGCTCAGGGCAGCTGCTCGGGCGCGTACGTCGGCCGGTGGATCCTGACCGAGCGCGTCCGCGGCGGTCGCAAATCCCGTGGCGCCCAGACGGAGTGGAATCACCCCGGCCCAGCCGCCCGCCTCGAGGTCCGCGGCATCGTCGACCGGATCTCCGGAGCGGGCCTTGACCGATGCTTCGACCAGGGGCAGCGCCAACACAACCGTGGCAGCGAGTTCCTTGCGGCTGTGCGGTCTCAGGGTCTTCGCCCGGCCAGGGACGGCGTGGTCCACGACCAGGTTCAGCGCACGTACCTTCTCCTCCGGGTCTGTCACTTTCCGGGTCTGGCCCATGACGACGGCGCAGCGGTAGTTCATCGAGTGGTGGAAGCCCGTACGGGCCAGGACCAGGCCGTCCAACACGGTGAAGGTGACACAGACGTTGCGCTGGGGCTCGCCCTGCAGGCTCTTCGAGGCGACCGACCCGTGCAGGTACAACGTTCCGTCCGGATCCGGGCCGTCCGGGTCGTAGCCGAAGGCGGTCGGGAGCACCACCGGGGAGCCGTCGACCACGACGCCGAAGTGGCAGATCAGGGCCTCGTCCAGCACGTCGTATAGGTCTCGTCGGTCGGCACTCCCGCGGTCCGGCCTGCGGTTGAGCGTGGTACGCGAGGTGGGTGAGAGCGGGAGCCGGTCACGTACGGGCGAGGTGGTCGAGACGGCCATGTCACCATCCTGACGGACAACTGCCCTGCCGCAACGGGTCACTTGTTCACGTTTTTCTAGGACACTTCGGGGATGGCTCAGCCGGTACTACCCGTCGCGCTCGAACGCGGGTCCGGCATCTCACTGGTCGCGCAGCTGGCGAATGGGGTCCGGGGGCTGGTCAGCGCCCGGGCAATCGAGCCAGGAGCGCGGGTGCCCAGCATTCGGGCGTTAGGCGCCGATCTGGGAGTCGCGCGAGCGGTGGTCGAGCAGGCCTACGACCAGCTCATCGCCGAGGGCTGGCTGATCGCGCGGCGCGGAGCCGGTACCTACGTCGCCGAGGTCGGCCGGCTCCAGGTGGCCACCGTCCCCGCCGGAAGAGACGCCGCACCCGCCGACGAAACCACAGCCGGCCGAGTCCGGATGGATACCGGCACGCCGTGGATGGACCCGCGCCATGACGCAGGCTGGCGGCGCGCCTGGCGGGAGGTCTCGGCTGCGCGGATCCCGCGCGGATACCCCGATGCGGCCGGTATCCCCGAGTTACGTGCCGAACTCGCCGGGTACGTCTCCCGCACCCGCGGGCTGTCGTGTCGCCCCGACGAGGTGCTCGTGACCAGTGGCATCACCCACGGGCTCGCACTGCTGCTCGACGTACTCGATCCCGGCGCGGTGGCCATCGAAGATCCCGGCTACCGGGCGGCGGTGGCAACCGTGGAACAGTCCGGCCGGCCGGTGCTCGACGTGGCGGTGGACTCCGAAGGTCTCGACGTAGCGGCCCTGCGCTCGAGTCCGGCCGCCGTACGGGCGGTGTACGTGACCCCGGCCCACCAGCACCCGCTCGGCATCACCATGTCGGCCGGTCGGCGGATCGCGCTGTTGTCCGAGGCGACCCGGCGGGGGGCGCTGGTCGTGGAGGACGACTACGACTCCGAGTTCCGGTACGACGTCGCGCCGCTGCCCGCCCTCGCCGCGCTGGACCGCGACCGGGTGATCCACCTCGGCAGCGCCTCGAAGTCGGTGCATCCCGGGTTGCGGCTCGGTTGGCTGGTCGGTCCCGCTGCCGTAGTGGCTGCCGTCGCGGCCCGTCGGGGCGCCCGGCACGACCACCCGCCGTGGCCGGTGCAATTGGCATTCCTCAGCATGCTGCGTGCGGGCCACGTGGACCGGCTGGTCCGGTCGGCGCGCCGGGTTTACGCTGACCGTAGTCGCCTTGTGGTGCAAGCGCTTTCCTCGTACGGGGACATCGGTAGCCCGCCGGCCGGGATGTACCTCACCCTGCCGCTGCCCGGCCCGGTCGCGGATTCGGTCCGCGCCCAATGTTGGCAGCGGGGCTTCGACATACCGTCGCTCGAGTTCTACAGCCGGACCTCCGGCCGGACCGGACTGGTGATCGGGTTCGGGGGCCTCACCGACGAGGAGCTGTCCCGGGCCCTCGACGTGCTGACCGCCGCCCTGGATCGGGAACGGCTGGCGGTTCAGCCCACCCAGTTGGACGACGTGCGCGACGACGAGCCGGACCCGCTACTGGCCCGTGCCTACAGTTCACCGTAACCGGCATCGCCGCAGGGCTACGCAACACCGGCTGAGGAAACGACGGCGTCAGTTCACCGGGCCAGGAAGTGAAACCCGATGAACAGCCAGCCGAGGTAGCCGACGAGCCGGCCGGGGTAGGTGTCCAGTACCGGATCGAGCAGCAGACTCAAAGTGGGGTGCGCGCTGTCGTTCCCCCAGAACACGGCGATGAGCTCCCAGCCGACGAGTAGCAAGGCCAGCACCACCCAGGGAAGGACGGATCGGCGCGGGCACGTCGGCCGCCGTGGCCGCACCCGCGGCCGCACCGCAACCGCGACCAGGACTGCTCCGGCCAAGAGGACAGCGACAACGGCCGGCACGGTGAGCGGGCGGCAGAGCGCGGCCAGCGCGGCGTACAACAGGATCAGCGCATCCCACCCGTCGAACCGCGTCGCCCGAGCCGGTATCGGCCCGCGCTCATCCCAGCTCCGGACGAATCCACCTGTCCAGGATGTCCCGCGACATTCCAGGCTGGCTACCAGGCGTATCGGGCTCGAGCGCGTTCGGCGGCGTTATGGACAACGATCTACTACTACTACTACTACATAGTTCTGTCCGCACTCTCGCGGTAACCGTCCATGAGTTGCCCTCCGGTGAGGGTGCCGGTCAGGCAGCTGCCGAGCCCGGTGAGGCGCAATTCCTCCCGGTGCACGCTGGATCGTCAACCGGACCACCTGCGGATCGTGGTCGCTGGCAGGTCGGCAAACTCGGCGTTGACGTGCACGACGTCGTAGACATAGCCCGGCCGTCCGAACCTGCCCTGCAGCAGGGACGGTGAGAGCAGCGTGTTGTCAAGCACCTGCGAGTTGCCCTCGAAGATATACGTGTACTGCTCGGCGACTGGCAGCCTGGAGATCAGGTCGGTCAGGCTCCCGCTCGACTCCAGGATCCGGTGGTCTCGGAGAACTGGAAGTCATTGATGTCGCCCAACACCACCACCCGAGCTTGCGGGTCACTGGCCAGCAATTCGTCGGCGAAGGAGCGGACGAGTTCGGCCTGCTGGTGGCGCTGGTTCTCGGAGCTGCGAACCGGAGGCTGGTTCGCACCGAACAGGGCCTGATCGCCGCCCTTGGAGTTGAAGTGGTTGGCAACGATGAACAGGGTCTGCCCACGGTAGGGGAACTCGCCGGCCAGCGGCTTGCGGCTGTTTTCCCAGGCCGGGTGGTTGGGCTCGATCCGACCGGGCGAGATGCTGAGTGCGGTTCTGCGTGTGACCTCGATGACCTCCACCGGCGTGGTCGCGTCGCCGCCCGGTCGGCGCCTATTGTGCCAACCGCTCCTTCGGCGACGAGGTAGTTCCGGCCCGCAGGAATCACACCGGTCGTTCGGTGACTTGCCACGTGGTTCCGCTCGACGACGCGTACTGCACGGACCAGCCCTCGACGCTGGCCTCGCTTGCGCCGCGGTTGTACAGCTCGATGAAGTCCTGCTTCAAGGTGGCGCCGGAGTTGCCGCCGCCGCCGTACACCTCGCTGATCACGACATCGGGCGACACCGCCTGCGCGAGGGCGGCCAGGGCCAGGCCGGTGAGGGACAGCGCGGCCACCGTTGCGGCGGTCAGGGTGGCGCCGGCACGGTTGAGCACGGGAAGGTCTCCTCGGACGGCGGTGTTCGACGGACGGCGTTGTTCGGCCTCACAGTTACTACCAGTGGCGACGGACATACTCTGAATGGACAAGAAGTGTGCGAGACGTGAACAGGCCCGCGTTTGCCGGATGATCGTGCTCTCGGATGCCGCCCTGCCCTGAGATCCGCTGCCCGTGCATGGAAGCCGCCGTCGCTCGCCGCGGAGAACGCCGGCAGGCGAGGATGAGGCGGTGCCAAAGATGGACGCGTACTGCCCATACGACGTGACTCCGCTCCTGGCGCAGGTCGCAGGGACCGAGCAGAGCGTCTCGACCGCGTTCGGCCGGTTGCGTTGCCTGCGAAGTGGTCCGGCCGTATCGAGCGGTGGCAGAGGGACCGTGTTCGTACACGGCGTTCACGACGACATGAATTCGTGGGGTCCACTCGTACGCGAGGCTGCCCGACGTGCGGTCGATCTCGGTCCGACCCTGTTCGTCGACCTGCCCGGTTTCGGGAGGTCGCAGAACCGTCGGAGCAGGCTGGATCTGATCGAGGTGGGGGACATGCTGATGCGCGTCGCGACCAAGGAGATGGGCTTCGAGTCGGTCCGCCTGGTCGGGCACTCGATGGGGACGCTGGTGGTGGCCGACATGGCGGTACGCCACGCCGCCCGAGTTGAGTCGCTGCACCTCGCGGCGGGCCCGTACTACTCCGTCGTCGACACCATGAACGGCCACCCGTCGGGTGGCTACGCCGGTGGGCTGGCGACCGCGGCGTTCGGTTCACAGTACCTCTTGGCACTCACCGCGGGTCTCGGTGTCGCCACCGTGCGGATGGCGTCACGTCGCCAGGTGCTCAGGCCGCTGCTCGCGCCGTACGCCGCACACCCCAACGACTTACGGCAATCCGTCGTGGACCATCTGGTGTCCGGAATGCGGCCGCGCTCGTTCCGTGCGGCGGCGCGTAACGGGTTCGACTACCGAGACGGCATGTCCTGGTCCAGGGTGCAGTGCCCGGTCTGGGCGGTCTACGGCGTGGCCGACCGGCTGGTACCCGCGGTCGACGCCCAGCGGTTGCAGGCCGACATCCCTGCCGCGCGAATCACCCACGTGCCCGACGCGTCGCACCTCGTCCATCTGGAGCAGCCGGCCGCCACGCTCTTGGGGCTCGGTCTGACCTGACGCAGCCGGGCTAACCAAGCTCGGTGGGACCGGAAGCTGCATGCGCAGGTGGGAATACGGCCTGCAGCGCGGCCGGCCATTCGGGGTCATCCGGGTAGCAACTGTGCCCCCGGACCGTGGCGACCGCTCCTTCTTGCAACTGCTCGTCGTACGGCGTGGGATCGAGCAGTCGCCATTCCGGGCCACAGATCCGACGACCGGTACGCGGATGGATCTCGTCGTTGTGGCGCATGTCGCGCTGCAGGATGCGATATGACTGCGCCTGCGCGCCAATCGAATCCGGACTGTGACCCCAGCTGAGCACGGGACCGGCGATGGCGTCGGTGTCGCGATACAGGTTGACCCACCGGCCTCCGAGTTGCAGGAACAGCCATTCGAATACGGGGAAGTTCACGTAGGCCGGGAAGGCCCGCGGGAAGGCGACTCTGAGCTGTGAGCCGAACGTCACCAGGCCGACCCGATCACGCTGCTCCGGCGGCAACCAGAGCAGCGCAGCGAGGGCGATCAGGCTGCCCTGACTGTGCGCGGCCACGACGACATGCTTGGCCGGGCGGTCGGGCACCTGGGTGCCGGCCGGTCCGGCGGGCGCGGTCGACGTACCGAGATGCCAGGAGATTCGGTCGTGCAGGTCGGCAACCGCACGCTGGGAGTAGGGCGGCGGTACGAACGGGTGTACGGCGCGCGGCCAGAAAGCCATCACGTCCCACGCGACGTTGACGCCGCGCCGCAACGACTCCTGGCGAATCGCACCCCGGCCGAGGAAGACCAGCCCCACTGCGAGTCCGATCAGGACGACCGTGCCGATCGCGATGACCACCTTGGCCCCGCCGACGGAGACGTCCTCGCTGAGCGAACCCAGCGGGCCGGGCAGATTGAACGGATCGGCAATGTTCCTGCTGGCCAAGAACTCTGCGCCGGCGGCCAGGGACAGAACGAGGCCAAAGATCGCGAAGACCCAGAACACGAGTTGCAGCGAATTCTTCAGGCGGGCTTGCCACATCGCGCTGGCCACCCGGCCAATCCAGTGCTCGGGCAGTCGCAACTGCGGGTTCGGCCCCGGCCCGGGTCCGAACGAGAAAGCGGCCCTCGCCCGGTCGGTGAACTCCGCGCGGCGGCTGAGGTAGGAGATCACGGCCGCGATCAGCAACCCGACCATCACGAGGAAGGTCAGGCCCCAGGCGTAGGCGATCCGCTGCAGCAGCGGTGAGACCTCGTAGTTCGGGCCCTCG
>JACCUM010000476.1 GCA_013811805.1 Geodermatophilaceae bacterium
TCGTCGGAGAACTCGCTGATCGTGAATCCGCCGAGGAACAACAGTGATCCCTGGGCGAAGTTGACCACCTCGGTGGCCTTGAAGATGATCACGAAGCCGAGCGCGATCAGCGCGTAGACCGCACCCACCGACAGGCCGTTGATCACCAGTTCCAAGAAGAGCGTCATGTGCGCTCCTTCGCTTGGACGGCATCTGGCTCATGGTGGATGGCTCCCTGAGCTGCGGCGACATCGGCGGCCGAACCCAGGTATGCCCGGATCACCTCGGGGTCGTCCTGCACGTCACGAGGAGCACCGTCGGCGATCCGCTTGCCGAAGTCGAGGACGGTCACCCGGTCGGCGATCCCCATGACCAGCCCCATGTCGTGCTCGACCAGCACGATCGAGATCCGCAGGGTCTGCCGGATGTCTTCGATGGTCTGGCCCATCCGGGCCGTTTCGTCGGAGTTCATGCCGGCCACCGGCTCGTCGAGCAGCAGCACCCGGGGCTCGATGCACAAGGCCCGGCCCATGTCGACACGCTTCTGATCCCCGTAGGAGAGCAACCCAGCCGGCGCGTGCAATACCTTGGACAGGCCCATGAAGTCGGCGATCTCGATGGCGCGGTCCCGGTTGCGGCGTTCCTCGCGGCGTGCGGTCGGCCAGCCCAGGCCGGCGGTGAGGAAGCCGCTCTTCATCAGGTGGTGCCGGCCCAGCATCAGGTTCTGCAATACCGACTGGGTCGGGGACAGTGCGATGTTCTGGAACGCGCGGGCCACACCGAGGTCGGCGATCTTGAACGGACGCAACCCGGTCAATTCCCGATCACCGAGCAGGACCCGCCCGGAGGTCGCGGGGTAGACCCCGGAGAGCACATTGAACAGCGTGGACTTGCCCGCCCCGTTCGGCCCGATCAGAGCGTGGATGGAACCGGGGGCGACCCGTAGGGAAACCTCGTCGAGCGCGGTCAGGCCACCGAAGCGCACGGTGACGGCGTCGACGACCAACTCCGGGATGTCCTCGGCCGGCGCGTCCTGGTCTCCTCGGATGTCCACTGGGGCGTCCGGCCGGATGTCCGCTTCAGCCTCTGCTCGGGTAGCAGTGGGGGGGACCGTCATCCGGTCCACCGAGTCAGGTGCTGGCTGCGGCCCACGGCCGCCGTACCGGAGATCTCTTCTGCACCGTGGCCGAGGTAGAGATCGCGAACCTGGTCGGTCTTGGCCAGTTCCGCGGCCGGGCCGGACAGCGACACCTTGCCCACCTCCAGGACGTGGGCGTACTGAGCGACCCGCAGCGCCATGCTGGCATTCTGCTCGACAAGCAGCACCGATGTGCCCATGCCGTTGATCTCCAACACGATCTCACCGATCTGTTCGACGATCTGCGGAGCCAGACCCAGCGACGGCTCATCCAGCAGGAGCAAGCTGGGGCTGGCCATCAGGGCGCGGCCCATCGCCAACATCTGCTGCTCACCACCGGAGAGCAGTGAGGCCCGCTGGCTGCCGCGCTGCGCCAGAATCGGGAACAGCGTCAGGACCCGGTCCCGCGTCTCGGCGCGGGTGGACTTGGAGGCGGAGGAATTCATCCCGCCGGCGCGCAGGTTCTCATCGACTGTGAGCCGGCCGAAGATCCGCCGACCCTCGGGCGATTGCACGATGCCTCGGCTGACGGTCTTGGCGGGGTCGAGCTTGTCGATGCGGGACAGACCACCGTTGCGGTCCTGGCTGGCCTCGCGGCCTGCGGCGCCGTAGGAGATCGTGCCTTCCTCGATCCGCCCTCGATGCAGGCGATGCGTTCCGGAGATGGCGCGGAGCAACGTGCTCTTGCCTGCCCCGTTGCTGCCGAGGACGGCCACGACACTGTTGTCCGGCACCTCCAGGGAGACCCCCTTGAGGGCCTCGACCGCCCCGTAACGGACGACCAAATTTTCGACTTTCAGCATGTACGGCGCGGCCTCCTCAGCGGTTGCGACGTGACGGGGGACACGTGTTGAGACTGAAGTTAACAAGACGCGGGCCAGGATGGGGGACCACAGTGGTCACATGCTGCCCAGGATGACGCGTTACTACGCTGTTGTTGCGAAACCGTTACCGCGATGCCGCGATCTGGCGGCGATTAGGGTGAGTTCGTGCGACTTCCAATGCCTCGCTCCATTCCGGGCCCCGCCGACCTCCTCGACGCCGTCGCCGCCGTCGGCAACGGAGTGGGTGATGCTCTCGAGCTCGTGCCCCGGATGGGTACCCTGCTGGACCAGGCCGAGGCCCTGATCGGTCGGGTAGGCCGAGTGCTCGACCGGGTCGAGTCCACTGTGGGCTCGGTCGAGGACACCGCAACCCGGGCCGGAACGTTGCTAGAGCTCTATGCCGACCCGCTGCGCACGCTCGCCCCGTCGCTGCGGACCTTCGCCGAACGGCTCGATGCTACCGAGGTCGAGGCGCTGATCCAGCTCGTCGACCGGTTGCCGATTCTGCTCAAGCACCTCGACGAGGACATCTTTCCCATCCTCACGACCTTGGACCGGGTTGCCCCGGATCTGCATCAGCTGTTGGAGATCGCACAGGATCTCCAGGTCGCCCTCGGCGGGGTACCCGGCATGGGCTGGCTGCGCAAAAAAGCCGACAAGGAAGAGGACGAGGCCGAACGGGCGGCTCGGGAGCTCGAAGCAATAACTGGCAAGCCGGCCGGCAAGCCCAAGCGCTAGCTGGCTCGGGCTGCGCTAGTTCCCCTTGACCCGGTCGACCAGCTTCCAGGCCCCCGGCAGGAGCAGGCCAGCCGCAACCAGCTTGACGACCTCGCCGAGAATGAACGGTACGAGCCCCAGCGCCAAACCCTCCCCCAGGCCAACATCCAGCACGACCATGAGCCAGCCCACGCCGACCGTGAAGATCACCAGTTCGCCGAGCAGCATCGCGGGTACGGCGGAGACCACCTTGCGATCCCAGGCCTTCTCCGCGAGGTAGCCGGTCAGTGCGGCCGCCAGAACCGAACCGACCAGGTATCCGCCGGTCACACCGATCAGGACATCGATGCCGTAGCTGG
>JACCUM010000481.1 GCA_013811805.1 Geodermatophilaceae bacterium
TGGAGGCGTCGAAGAAGACGCGGCTGGAACCCAGTACGTCGTCAGCCGGCTCACCGCCGATGACCACGTCGCATCGATGGGTCTTCAGCGCATGCGCCCCGAATATCAAGCCCATGGCTCGGAATACGTCCGGACGGGCGTCCTCGAATGCACTGGAGGCAACCGGCAGTGCGGCGAGGTAGTCCTCCATCGATGGCTCGACCACCGTCAGATCCACACCGAGTTCCGCGCAGAGGGTCACCGCATGCTGAACGTCCCGCACGTTTTCGGGATCCGCGACACACGCGGCGGCGTACGGCACGGATTCGTCGGCCAAGAGCGCGGCGAGTAGCCCGCTGTCCAGACCTCCCGACAGCAACAGGCCCACGCGGCGGCCTTTTAGTGCCCGCACCGACGATCGCAGCCGGTCGTCGAGAGTGGCTACGGTGAGCGGTTCTGACCGGTCCGACCTGGTTGCGAGCAGCCCGCTGGGATGGACTGAGCCGGTACGGTCGAGGAAGTAGCCTTGGCCGCTGGCCAGCACATGTACCCCCCGCTCGTATGCGGCAAAACCGAGCGGCCAGTCTGAAGGCAGCGGTTGGGCGAGCACGCGGGCCCATTCCAAACCGCCGGGATGGCCAGCCCGGTGCAGATCCCGCGGCGACGAGGCGACTGTCCAGCCGGAGTCCGATGACCATGCTGCGTAGACTGGTTGTTGGTGCAGCCAGTCCACCTCGACGAACGACTCGGACGATGAACCTTCGATACGTAGCGAGGCTTCAGTCACTGCCCCTCCTGCGCGGCCGGCCCCTCGCGGCGTAAAAGATACTGCGCGCCAGCCGCGACCAGCGCCAGTCCACCGCCCGCGGTAGCGAACACGACGCCCACCGCCCCCGCGACCGCACCACCGGCAAACGTCCCGGCCGGCCGGAGCGCTCCGAAGAGCGCACTCACCACACCCAGAACCCGCCCTTGCACGTCGGGGGGAACCTCGGTCACAAGCTTGGTGTCGGTGATCAGCGAGGTGATGCTCAGCCAAATGCCGGCGAGCAGAATGGCGGCGACTGCGACGGGGATGTTCGGGCTCAGCCCCATCAACAGGAAACTCAGTCCCAAGCCGACCAGAGACACCCCTAGCCCTCGGCGCCCGACGAGCATCGATCGCGGCAGCTGGCGCACCGAAAAGACCAGGCTTGCCAGCAGTATGCCGCCCTGGAAGGTCGCCTGCATCAGCCCGTACGTCCCACTGCCGCCCTCCAGCGGGCCGCGCACAAGAAGCGGGACCGTGACTGTTGCGAAACTGATAGAAGTGTTGGCGACCAACGCCACCAACACCAGCCCACGGATGTAACCGTTCGACAGGACGTACCGCACACCGGCTGTCAGACGAGTGCCTCGTTCCTCCTCTCGTTCCTGCTTGGAGGGGCCCGCTCGCGATAGGCTTCGGCGTGCGAGCAGCCAGCAGATGCCGGAAATCAAGTACGACAACGCGTTCGCCGCACAGCACAAGCGGAAGTCCCCCACCGCAACCAAGGCGCCTCCAAGCAACGGGCCGCCGATGCGCCCGGTGCGAACGGCCACTTCCGAGCGGGCCATGGCCATGGGCAGGGACTCGGGCGTGCTGATACGCGCAAGCATGATCGGCAAGGCTGGTCCGCTGAGCGAGGAAAAGAGGTTGACGAGAATGCCGATGACGATGAAGAACACAAAGGTCGGCGGAAACACGTAGAGATAGAGGACTGCCATCACGAGCGACGCCATCGCGAAGAATTCGGATGCGACAAGCCAGGTTGGCCCACGCGACCAATCGAGGATCTGCCCGGTGAACGGAGCGGCCACGATCAGCACCACCGACAGCGTCCCCATCACAGCGGCCAACTGAAGAGCCGAATTCGTCGTGACCAGCACGCTCCAGGCGAGCCCGGTCAGGAAGATTCCATCGCCCGTGACGCCGGTTCCGGCACCCAGCATGACCATTGTTTGTACCGAACGTCTATCCAGATCAGTCACAGTCTTGGACAATTTCTGGGCCTTTCTTCGCGAGTAGCCGTGCGGACCGAAATCGAGGGGACGGACCTGCGGATCCGCCCCCTCGACCGGCCCTCAGAGGACGCCGTCGCAGATGCCGTGCGCCGCTTCGAGCTCTACCTCATATTCGAGCTCCTCGAAGACATCGGCGTCCGCTTCGTCCGTTGGCAGAATCATCGTCGTGTCATCCATCACATTCACCTCCCTTCGTACTCGTTTCGGTTGCGGGCGGGTTGGCCTCCACCGGCCGGACCGTTTCCTCCGATCGCCCGGCAGTGCGAACCCGCACACTGAACCGGTTGGTCATTTCTAGCTCGATCCGCCTCTCGCCGACGGTCAACAAGACGCGATCGCCGGGGCGGCCGAGCAGCTGATGCTTAGCGACTTCGAGATCCAGCAACAGCCGCTCCCGGTCCGCGCCGCGCGCGACTAGATACGGCAGTGCGCGTTCGGCCCGGCCGATCGGAGTGATCTCACTCGCTGAGAGATCGGCGATGTCGTCAAGGCCCGCCTCCACCAGCGACTCGATCGCCGGCCAAGCCAACCGCCACACGTTCCTGAGGTCATTTCGGGTCTTTCGGTGTAGCTCCTCGACGCTTGGTGCCCGAGGCAACTCGACAATATTCGGCCCGCGGCTCGGTGGCTCGACGATGACAGCCGGGGCAGCGACCGCCGGGCGGCCGGCGGCGTGATCATGGGAAAGGGCGCGGGCGTGATCGATGTCATCTCGCACCTCCGCCAGCGGAGCGTCAGGGTCGTCGCGTTCGAGCGTAATCGCCTGCGGGAGCGACGTCCGAAGGGTCTGCTCCAGCAGACCCCACACCACATCTGGAACCGGCGCTGAGTGCGAGTCGACGTAGACCCCGCGTCGCCAGCCACCTCCAGCCAGGTGGACCTGGACGGCGCGACAGAGCGGCAATGCAGCGAGCAACTCGGCTGGGTCTCTCCGCCAGTTGAGACCGTTGGCATAGACGTTGTGTAGGTCCACCAGCAAACCACAGCCGGCAAGCTCGAGGATCCGGTCAACAAAGTCCCCCTCCGGATAGTCCCCGCCCGGATCGATCGATGACGCGATGTACTCAAGAACCACCGGCAGGCCGGTGATACGGCCCAGCGCTCGGGCGTTCGTGGCGATTCGGCGGACGAGTTGCTCGGTTCGCGGCACTGGCAGTAGTTGCCGCGCGTTG
>JACCUM010000084.1 GCA_013811805.1 Geodermatophilaceae bacterium
CAAGAAGACCGAGTTGACCGCGTTCGACACCAACCGCACCGGCGGGGTGATCGCGATCAACCTGCGCGAGGGCGACGAGGTCGTCGGTGCTGCGCTGATCGGGCCGGACGACGACCTGCTGCTGGTCAGCCGCAAGGCGCAGTCGATCCGGTTCAAGGCCGACGACGAGACGCTGCGGCCGATGGGTCGGGCCACGTCCGGCGTGATCGGAATGCGGTTCACCGAGGCCGACGAGTTGCTGTCCATGGAGGTCGTCCGTGAAGGCGTCGACGTGCTGGTGGCGACCGAGCACGGGTACGCCAAGCGCACCGGCATCGAGCACTACCCGCAGCAGGGCCGCGGCGGCAAGGGCGTACTGACCGCTGATCCCAAGTCCCGCAAGGGAATCCTGGTCGGCGCCTTGGCCGTACAACTGGACGACGAGTTGTACGCGATCACCTCCGGCGGCGGAGTCATCCGTACGCCGGTCAAGGGGGTCCGGCACAACAAGGACCGGGCGACCATGGGCGTCAAGCTCATGAACCTGGGCGAGGACGTGACGATAGTGGCGATCGCCCGGGTCACCGAGGACGAGACCGGCGGGGACCTTCCGGCGGGTTGATGTCCCGCGGTTACCCACTGACCGAAGTTGATCATCGACAAAAGGGGGGTCTTTCTCGGCGGAGAACTGGCGATGTGCCGATGATCAACTTCGTCGGCGGCCGCGGAACCATCGTTGGCGGGCGGGCTGGGTTGGCCGCGGCTCAGCGGTCCCAGTGGTCGCGTCTGCGGCGGGGGTACGGCGCTCGCGCCAGGTCGCGACGACCTGGTCCGGGTCCAGCGGCATCACGGTGATCGCCGGGCCGGCGATGCCGGTCCGGATCGCGATCCGGATTCGCGCGTTCAGGTCGTCGACGAGTCGGCGTACGTCGGCTTCGCCGCACTGCTGAGCGGCTCGATCGTGTATCTCCTCGACGTCCTTGCGCAGGGCCAGCGACGGTGGGATGAAGGTGAGCTTCTCCCGGCGCAGCTTGGCCTTGACCCACCAGAGTTCGTCGTCCGGCTGGCCGGCGCCGGGGATCGGTTTGCCGGCTCCAGGAAGGTCGGTGAATTCGCCGCGCTCGTCGGCCTCGCGGATCGCCCTGTCCACCCAGGTCTCGAAGGGCATGCCGGCCGGCTTGCGTTCGGTCATGACGTGCGAGACCTCCTTGTGAAACCTTTCACAAGGAATGATGCCAAAGTGCCGGATCAGCGTCAACGCCTCTCGGCACTCTTATCGGTTGGCCAGTGCCTGGACGGACTCGTAGCTCGCTACTTGCTGTACGGGGGTTCCGTCGCGGACGGCTCTAGCGGTGGTCACGGCGGCGTCGAGGGCGGCGCGGAAAAGGAGGGAGCCGGTGCTGATTCGGCGAACTCCGAGGTTGGCCAGGCGTTGGACGTCGTCTTGCGCAAGCACGTTGAGTGGTAGGGCGACAGCGGCCACCACGTCCGCGATCTCGCGGTCGTCGACCAGACCAGGTACGAACACGCCGTCGGCGCCTGCATCTGCGTAGCGCAGCGCACGGTCGATGGCGGAGCTCTTTTCCAGCCCGAGCCAATGGGTGTCGATGCGGGCATTGAGGAACATCGCCGGCGCGCCGTCTTTGAAGGCTCGCAGTAGGTCCGCCTGCACAAGGGGATCGGCAAGATGGTCGCCGCGACCGTCTTCGATGTTCACCCCGGCGACCCGCAGTTCCCACAGGTGCGCGGCGAGTTCGCTCGGATCCGCTCCCAGTCCGGCCTCGATGTCGACGGTGATCGGAACGCCCAGCCGGACGAGTTTCGCGGCGAGCTCCAGGGTTTCCTTCAGTGTCGCTCCGGCCGCGTCGGGCAGGCCGTTGGCCGCAGCGACGCCCAGGCTGGTCGTGCCGATGGCGGGGAAGCCGGCCTCAGCAAGCGCCGCCGCAGAGGCGAAGTCCCAGGCATTGGGCAGGATCAGCGGCGTGTCGCCGTGGTGTAGTCGGTGGAAATGAAGCTGCCTCGAGGCCAGGGCAAGGGCGTGGGTACGGCCGGGGCAGGCGTGTCGGCCGGAGCCGAAGGGCATCCCGACCAGGTCGACCTCGACCATCTCCCCGGACGGTGCGACGCGGCGGGTCGAGGGGACGGGTGGGTTCGTACCCGAGATCAGTGCGGTAACAGCCTGGCATGCCTGGACGAGTAGACCGATCCGGCTGGCGGTTGCTTCGTCGGCGCTCCCACCGCACGCCGCGATAAGTCGGTCGACTGCCTGGTCGGCAGCATCGGTGATCTCGGTGTGCGGCTGGTAGGACCTGGCAACGGCGGCCACGTCCGGCGCCACGTGACGTGGCAGGCCCAATGCCTGCGCGAGCGCCTCGATCGGATCGCCGTCACCGTCGCCGTAGCCATCGCCATGGACGGCGCCGGCCCGCAGCTGAGCCGGGCTCAATGCGGCCAGCTGTTCCACGGCAAGGGCGCGGCGTCTGATGTGATCGGGGCCCTCGCAGAACCTGGCGACGCTGGCGCGAAGCCACGCCACTCCGCTGGTTGCCGCAGGAACGCCGGGCACGCGGTAGTCGGGGTCGCTCAGCACTGGACGGGCCATGCGCACAAGGCTAGGGCCGCATCGTTTCGTTGCGCACCGAACTGTCGGGCCGGTCATGATCAGCGCTGGCGGTAATCGGCTCGCTGACCTATGCCACCCGCCCATCTCGCTCGCCGAACGAGGACGGGCTCGCCGCGCGCCGCCGGCTACTCGTCCTCGTGGCCGCGGACCTTGTCGCGTTTCTCGGCGTACCGGAACGTCTCGAAACAGACCAGCGCGGCAACCAGTGCGGTGAGCACAGCCAGGGTCACCAACGACGGCAGGGCAGCGACCGCCGGGATGGCCACCAGGAGCAACACCACGGCCACCAATCGAGGCCACTCCACGACGCCGGTGGTTCTCAGCCGGAAGCCGATGTGGGCTAAAAGGAACAAGGCGACGCCGCCGTACAACGCGGCCAGCGGCACGCCGTACAGCGGATCGACCCACGAGTGCCCGTCGTCGCCTCCGACATAGCCGAGGACCTTCTTCAGGCCGAGGGACAGCAGGATGATTCCGGCGATCATCGGGAGATGCAGGTAGCTGTAGCCGTCGCGGGCCAGCCGGGCCCGGCGTTCGCCGTCGGCGGCGGCCAGGGCGTGCTCGCTGTCCAGGGCGGCGACATCGAAGTAGGCCCACCAGAGCCCGGCCGACAGCGCCAGGCCGAGAGCCGACGCGACCACGATCGGCCAGGAAATCGGAAGTTCGGTCACCCCGATTCCGATCGAGACGATGGACTCGCCGAGCGCCACGATGATGATCAGCCCGTGTCGCTCGGCGAAATGCCCGGCCGAGTTGACCCGCCAGCCGCTCGCGCCGGCCAGCATCGTGCCGACATAGTCGGCGACGAGAGCGGTCGCCCAGAGGGCGGTCTGCGCCGGGCCGTCGAGTTGCGAGGCGATCAGCAGGAACGAGGTACCCAGGACCACCGAGGGGGCGAAGCGCAGGACCTGGCGCCGAAGCTGCGGGTTGTCCCGGCTGACCGCCAGGAACAACAAGAGATGAGCCACCCGTACGACGAAGTACCCGACGGCGAACACCACCGGACCGGGCAGCCCACCGGGCAGGTCGTCGAAGGACTCCGGGATGGTCAGCGCGATCACGAACATCGCCGCCATCGCGCCGAACATCGCCAGCCGGATGACCCCCTCGTCGGCGCGTACGACGTTGCCGAGCCAGGCATACCCGACCCAGCACCACCACAGCACCGACAGGATCAACATCCCGCGCACGACGCCCACCGCACTGGGCTGGTCGGCCATCAACGCGGTCACCTGGGTCAGCGCGAAGACGAAGACCAGGTCGAAGAACAGCTCGAGCGGGGTCACCGTGGCCCGTTCGGTGATGGCCTGCATCCGAGCCCGCCCGGTGCCCCTACCCGCGGTCGTGGTCACGGTCGGAACCTACCTTCGACGGCTGGCATCGGCCTACGCCCTGCGTGAACGAATCGATCCTCGCTACGACGGCCGTTGACCGCCCCGGCCGCGCGGGCAGCCTCTGTGGGTCAGCTGGGACCGGGTGTATGCGGTCCGTGCTGACCCATTGTCGGGTTTAGGGTCGGATCATGGACCGAGGAGTGCAGCTGGACACGTTGATGAAGCTGGAGCGCCAGGGCTGGGACTCGTTGTGCGACAGCACCGGTGACACTTTCTACGGACAGCTCATGACCGACGACGCCGTGATGGTGCTGGCGAACGGTGCCGTCATGGACCGCGCTGCCGTCGTGGCCGCACTCGGTCAGGCTCCGCCGTGGCGCGCGTACGAGATCAGCGAAGTCCGGCTCGTCGGCACCGGTAAGGACGGGGCGGCCCTGGTCTACGTCGGTACCGCATACGGCGACGGCCCTGAGCCGGCGTTCGTCGGGAT
>JACCUM010000494.1 GCA_013811805.1 Geodermatophilaceae bacterium
TTTGGTCAGCGGAGGAGCTTGGACATCCGCCGGTCGGCCAGCGGTTTGCCTCCGGTCTGGCAGGTCGGGCAGTACTGAAGCGAGTTGTCGGCGAAGGACACCTCGCGGATCGTGTCGCCGCAGACCGGGCAGGGCAGGCCCGTACGCGCATGCACCCGTAGCCCCGACCGCTTCTCCGACTTCAGCGTCGCTGCGCCCTTCCCGATCGAGCGGTTCACCGCGTCGGTGAGCTCCTCCTGTATCGCCGAGTGCAACCGACTCACCTCGGCTTCTTCCAGCCGGTCAGTCATCTTGAACGGCGACAGTTTCGCGGTGTGCAGGATCTCGTCGGAGTACGCGTTCCCGATGCCAGCCATCACCCGCTGGTCGGTCAGCGCCCCTTTGAGCTGCACCCTCCGCTCGGAAAGTAGCGCCGCCAATTCGGTCTCGGTCAGCGAAAGGACATCCGGGCCGAGCCGGGCGATACCCGGCACATGAGCCGGGTCTTTTACGACATAGATCGACAGGCCTTTGCGGGTCCCGGCCTCGGTGAGGTCGAAACCCGCTCCCGCCGACGGTCGTTCGTCGGAGTCCTCCCGTTCGGCCAGGTGCACCCGCATCGCCAGCGGCCCCTTCCCCGGCCGAGGAGGAGCAGCTGGCATATCCTTGCGCCAGTGCAGCCACCCGCCTCGGGCCAGGTGCAGGATCAAGTGCAGGCCGCTGACGTCGAGGTCGAGGAACTTGCCGTGCCGGGAAGCGCCGGTGATCTCCAGACCCGCCAACGACGTATGCGGTGGATCGAAGGTCTTGATCGCCGCGATCTCGGCGAGGTCCAGGCGCGTGACGACCCGACCCACTGCCTCTTCACGGAGGTGATGGGCGAGAGCTTCGACCTCAGGCAACTCCGGCATCGGCTCGATTGTGCCTGACCGTTATGCGCATAACGGCGAAGATTTGGCCCGAAATGTCGCCCTTGTGCGCGCATAACGGCGAACAGGGGGTCTCAGGTCTTCGGGTCAGCGGAGTTGGCGGCCGCCGAGGTGGCCGCTCGGGCCGCATCTGCGACGGCACCGGCAACCGCCTTGTGTACGGCGGAGTCGAACACACTCGGCACGATGTAGCTGGCGTTGAGTTGATCGTCGGTCACGACTGCGGCCAAGGCGTGTGCGGCTGAGAGCAGCATCTGCGAGCTGATCTCGGTCGCGCGGGCATCCAGCAGGCCGCGGAAGACCCCGGGAAAGGCCAGCACGTTGTTGATCTGGTTGGGCAGGTCGGATCGGCCGGAGGCGATGACCGAGGCGTACGGCCGCGCCGCGACCGGATCGATGTCCGGAGTCGGGTTGGCCAGCGGGAAGACCACTGCACCGTCGGCCATCACCTCCAATGCCGCTGCCGGCAGTACGTTTCCAGCACTGACCCCGATGAAGACGTCGGCTCCGACCAGGGCGTCGGTCAGTTCGCCACGCTGGTTGGCCGGATTCGTACGCTGCGCCAACTCCAGCATGGTCGGGGACAGCCGGTCGTCGTTCCGGCTCAAGATCCCGGTGCGGTCCCAGACCAGCACGTCGCTGACACCGGCGGCCAGCAGCAGCGTGACGATCGCTGTACCCGCCGCTCCGGCACCGGCCACGACGATCTTCACCGAGTCGAGGTCCTTGTCCACCACCCGAAGTGCGTTGGTCAACGCCGCCAGGACCACGATCGCCGTACCGTGCTGGTCGTCGTGGAAGACCGGGATCGACAACGACGCGCGCAGTCGTCTTTCGATCTCGAAACACCTTGGGGCAGCGATGTCTTCGAGGTTGATCCCACCGAAGACCGGCGCGATGATCTCGACCGTTCGTACGATCTCGTCGGTGTCCTGGGTGTCCAGGCAGATCGGCCAGGCGTCGATGTCGGCAAACCGCTTGAAGAGCGCCGCCTTTCCCTCCATCACCGGCAGGGCAGGGCCGGGACCGAGATTGCCGAGCCCGAGTACAGCGCTCCCATCGGTCACCACCGCGACGCTGTTGCCCTTGATGGTCAATCGTCGTACGTCGCCGGGGTTCTCGGCCAGCGCAAGGCAAACCCGGGCCACGCCCGGCGTATAGGCCATGGACATGTCGTCGCGGGTCTTGAGCGGAACCCGGGAGGCAACGGCTAGCTTGCCGCCCAGGTGCAGCAGGAACGTACGGTCGCTGACCTTGCCAACCGTCACGCCCTCGACTGTGCGCAGCAGCTCGACGATCTCCTGGGCATGGGTTCCGTCGGCAGCCGAGCAGGTGACGTCGACGACCAGACCGTCCGGGCGGGAATCCACCACGTCGATCGCGGTGACCGCTCCTCCGGAGTCACCAACCGCTGTTGCGATCCGCCCGATGCTCGCCGGATCGCCGTCGGCGGTGAGCCGGACGGTGATCGAGTAAGAGGCCCCGGTCACCAGCCCGCGCGGCACGGGAGCAGGTTCCGGGGCGCGCTCGGCCAGGGGCTCAAGTGGTACGGCAGGCGTTCCATCCGGCACGGGCACCGCGATGGGTGGGGGCGCAGTGTCTGCCATCGAGGGGTCACTCATAGCCGGCCAGTCTGCCGCACCGCACTTTCCCGACGCGGGCAAGCGCCGGTTCGCTACCCAACCGCCACTTCGGGCCGCCCGAAACCGCCGGTTGGCTACCCAACCGCCACTTCGCGCGGGATCACGCCTCGAGCGGATCGGCCCGGTGACCGACGGAACTGGCGCGCCAAGGTGGCGGGTCGGTCGCTGGCGCGGCGGTCCGTACGAAATCGGCCAGCAGTTCGGCGAAGCGCTGCGGGTCGTGTTGATGGGGCCGATGGCTGCGACCGGGCAGGATCTGCAACCGGCTGCCGGGCAACTCGGCGTGCGCCGCCTCGGTATGTGCGCGCGGGATCGCCGGATCGTCGGCGCAGGAAAGCAACAGGGTAGGCAGATGGCCGGTCAGGTGCAGCCGGCCCACCGCCGTCACCCGCTGGCCGGTGTGGTTGATCACCGAACGCAGTGTCGCCAGGAAGATCCTGCGCCCCTGCGGAGTCGAGAGTGCGCCGTAGTTGCGCAGTGACCCGTCCGACAGAAGTCCCGGTATCCGCGCCGCCCGGCCGTCCAAAGCGCGCCGGGCGCGGTTCAACGCCCAGACAACGCGACGATTCATCACCAGCGGGAGCACGAACTCCGCCCCAGGGGCCGACGCCGCGCGCAGCAACGGGTGCGCGTCGATTCCCAGGCCGCCGCTGGCCGACAGGACGAGGCGCTCGGTGAGCTCGGGGAACTGATGCGCCAACTGAAGTGCGATGCCACCGCCCATGGAGTGCCCGACCACGGTTGCCGGCCCGAGTCCCAGGGTGAACAACAGATCGCGCAGCAAGGTGGCAAAGGCGCCGAGGGAGTAGTCGCCGTGCCCCGGCTCGGAGCCACCATGCCCCGGCAGATCCGGTGCCAGTGCGTGCAAGCCCTGCTCGGCAAGGAAGGGCAAAGCGAGATCCCAGGTCGCCGACTGCGACGCGACGCCATGGATCAGCAGGACCAGTGGACCGTCGTCCGGACCGGCCTCGCGGTAGGCGATCCGGGTCCCGTGTAC
>JACCUM010000501.1 GCA_013811805.1 Geodermatophilaceae bacterium
TTCATGATCAGTCAACCGAATCTGGGGCTCGTGGCGATGTCCCTGCAACGTCCACGGCGTTCTACCAGTCTTCAGCCAATCCCGGAAGGTCGCGGCCGAGCTGGAAGATGGGTTCCGGTCCGTCGGGGTCGATCAGCACGCGTCCCCCGGAGTCCAGGAACACCGACATCTGGGTCTGCCCCCCGCTGAAGCCGATCTCGAACGTCGGGTCGAGTAGGAAGCCATGCGGATTGTCCTCGCTGCGCACAGTCAAGTCGTTGCGGTACAAGGTGGTCTGCTGCACCAAGCCGCCGGCCCGGATCAGCGTGGCCGTTGTCGGGTTCGGCACGGTCTGGTCACCGGCGGCAACCTGAACAAGGACCCGGCCGTTCGGTAGCCGCGGGGCGAAGGTCTCCGGGCTGCCGGACCGATTTAGCCAGGTCTGTTCGGCGAGGAACTGCTGGATCGGCAGCGCACCAGGGGCCGGTTCGAGCACCGGCGGATCGCCTGCCAGCGGGAGGGACTCGGTGAAGCCGAAGAAGCCGCCATTGAGCAACGGCGGCTGCGCGCCGGCCAGCGCCTGGCTGACAAGCGGCCGGAACGACGGGGAGAGCCGGCCGATCTCACTGACTGGACCACCCGGCACGTTCAGGCCGATTGCATGCAGCAGTGGGTCTGCGCCGGCCAGCATCGTGCCGTAGATCCCGCCGAAGCTCTGCCCGTAGTAGTCGGTCCCGAGGCGCTGCAGATCACGTACGCCGTCGGAGTCCAGATCCACTCCGCGAGCGATGGCCCGCACCAGCGTCATGATGTCGGCCGCCGTCTGGCGCAGGCCGTCCCGGCTGCTGACCTGCGCGAACGGCGTCGGCTGCGGTAACGCGGAGACGCCCTCGGTGTTGGTGATGGTCCCGTCACCGTCGAGGTCCACGCCCCGGCCGTAAGCCGGCACTGTGTCGGTCACCCCGTTCCGGGTGATCTGCCAAATGCTCTCCGGGCCGAACCCATGCCCGACGACGTCGGTGGCGATCGTGGCGAAACCCCGCGTGGCGTTCTGTGTGGCCGCGAGGAAGAGGTCGGCATTCGATCGGCTGAAGCCGTGTCCGAACACCGCCACCGGCCAGCCGCCGGAGGGTGGGCTGCCGGCGGGAACGATCAACACGAAGGGAAGCTGTGCCGCACCCTGGACGACCGGACCGGCGTCGGCCGTCGGCGTCTGCGGGATCACCCGATCCTCGGTCAGCCATGAGGGCGCGAGGTAGGAGCCGAAGACATAGCTGCCGGCATCCAGCTGTGACAGATCGGGCACGGGTATCGGCAGACTGCCGTTCCCCAGATCGGCTTCGTAGGTCAGCGTCGTTCCGGCCGCCGGTACTGCGGCGTCGACGCGCAGCCGGCGCTCGTCATCGGAGATGCCGGCTGCCGCGAACGCCCGGCCGCCGTCCAACTGTCGGCGCATGTCCAACAAGCCATCGGTCGCCGACATCGTCGTGAACGTGCTCTGTGCGGAGCGGGCTCCGCCTACCACGAGCCGGAACGTACTGCCGGGGAGAAGCTGGTCGGCCGGGTGTGCGTAGACGGTGTAGCTCGCCGCGTCGTAGACGACCCGGTCGAGTCCCGTTGACCATCCGCCCCCGACTGCACGGATCGTCGTATGCGCCGCCACTCTGGCGGCGTCGACGGGACGGTCGAAGCGCAGGGCCAGCCGTGGATCGAGGTCGAACCCGTCGAGCTGGTTCAGCAACGTGACGGTGTTGCAATCCGTCGGGTGGGTTGTGCAGTCGGGCAGGGGCAGCGACACCCGTCGGCCGGTCAGCTGGGTGGGGTCGGCCACGGTGAGGCTGTCGTCGGGGAACACCGAGACCACCGTCGCGGACGCGGTGGGGGGCTCGGCTGGCGCGCTCGCGGCAGGTCCGGCGGGCGCCACTGCCAGGACGACGGCTAGGCCCGCAGTCAGCATGCCGCTCTGTGCGGCGCGGTTCGATCTCACAGTAGAACCTCCTGGGCCGAGTTCGGCGTTCCGGTTCCATCCAAGCACGGGGAGTGATCTTGTTAAAGCCCCGTCAGGCGGACTGTCCGACTGCATAGCGCAGCGCCAGGATCCCGGAGCTGAACGGGGTCGCCTGTAGGAGGGCCATCCGGTGTTCGCCGCTGTCCTCGCTGATCAATCTGCGCCCGCTGCTCAGCATGATCGGCAGCACACGCAGTTGTAGCTCGTCGACGAGTCCGGCCGCGAGCAGGGATTGCACCAGCGAGATGCTTCCCCACACCATCACGTCCCCACCGGACTCCTGCTGCATCCGCCGCACATGCTCTACGGGGTCCCCGGCGACGACGCGGGCCGGATCGAATCGGCCCCACGGTGCGCCGCCCAGAGTCGAGGAGAACACGATCTTCGGCGTGGAGTTGACGACATCGGCGACCGGCTCGTCCTCGGCGGTGGGCCAGAAGTCGACGAAGAGCTGATACGTCTTCGCGCCGAGCAGCAAGGTGTCTACCGTCTCCATGATCGCGAGGTTCTCCTGATTGACCTCGCTGTAGTCGCTCACTACTTCGAAGAAGTCGAGTCCACCGGATGCGTCCGCGACAAAGCCGTCCAGGCTGACTATTTCCTGAACGATGATCCGACGGTGTGCCATGCGAACTCCTGTCTCGCGCGCATCTGGGGTGCCGTGCACACGGCGATCCTGACATCCTGCGGAGATGACCTCGACGACCGGACTACGGGCCCTGCAGAACGTGATCAACGGCGAGCACAAGGCCGCCTCGGACGGCCGTACCAGTGAGGTGATCGACCCGACGAACGGCCAGGCGTACGCCGAGGCGCCGATCAGCGGGCAGGCCGACATCGACGCGGCGATGGACGCGGCGGCCGCTGCCTTCGAGAAGTGGCGGGAGACCACACCGTCGGAGCGGCAGCAGGCGCTGCTCAAGATCGCCGACGCGATCGAGGCGAGGGCCGATGAGATCGTGAAGGTGGAGAGCGAGAACACCGGCAAGCCGATCGGCCTCACGACGAGCGAGGAGTTGCCTCCTGCGATCGACCAGATCCGGTTTTTCGCCGGAGCTGCGCGCGTGCTGGACGGGCTGGCCTCGGCGGAGTACCTGGCCGGGCACACGTCGTGGGTACGCCGCGAGCCGGTCGGGGTGTGCGCGCAGGTGACGCCGTGGAACTACCCGTTCATGATGGCGGTCTGGAAGTGGGCACCGGCGATCGCAGCCGGAAACACGGTGGTGCTCAAGCCCTCTGACACTACGCCGGCCTCGACTTTGCTGATGGCCGAGATCATGAACGAGCACCTGCCACCTGGCGTGTTCAACGTCGTCGCCGACGATCGGGACACCGGACGGCTGCTGGTCAGCCATCCCACTCCTGCGATGGTCTCGATCACCGGCAGCATCCGGGCTGGCTCGGAGGTGGCCAAGGCCGCGGCTGACGACATCAAGCGGGTACATCTCGAACTCGGCGGCAAGGCACCGGTCGTGGTCTTCGACGACGCCGACCTGTCCGCGGCCGCGGAGGGCATCGCGACGGCCGGCTTCTTCAACGCGGGGCAGGACTGCACGTCGGCGACCCGGGTGCTCGCCTCGCCACGGATCCACGACGACTTCGTCGCGGCGCTGACCGAGCAGGCCAAGAACAACGCCAAGACCGGCATGCCCGACGACGACGAAGTGCTGTACGGCCCGGTCAACAGCGCCAACCAACTCGAGAAGGTCACCGGGATGCTGTCCCGGCTGCCCGACCACGCGAACGTCTCCGCCGGTGGGCACCGGCAGGGGGAGAACGGATACTTCCACGAAGCCACGGTCGTCTCCGGGCTGCAGCAGGACGACGAGGTGATCCAGGACG
>JACCUM010000099.1 GCA_013811805.1 Geodermatophilaceae bacterium
ACGCGACAGGAGACGCCATCACCGAGCCCCGCATCAACGACCGCATCCGAGTTCCCGAAGTCCGTCTGGTCGGACCTGAAGGTGAACAGGTCGGGATCGTTCCCATCGGCGAGGCCCTGCGCCTCGCGCAGGACTCCGAGTTGGACCTCGTCGAGGTGGCCCCCATGGCCCGCCCGCCGGTGGTCAAGCTCATGGATTACGGCAAGTTCAAGTACGAAGCAGCGCAGAAGGCCCGAGAGACCCGGCGCAATCAGACGCAGACGGTGATCAAGGAGATGCGCCTGCGGCTCAAGATCGACCCCCACGACTACGAGACCAAGAAGGGCCACGTCGTCCGCTTCCTGAAGCAGGGCGACAAGGTGAAGGTGACCATCATGTTCCGCGGCCGCGAGCAGTCCCGCCCCGAGATGGGGATGCGCCTGCTGCAGCGCCTGGCCACCGATGTCGAGGAACTCGGCTTCGTCGAGTCCACGCCGCGCCAGGACGGCCGCAACATGGTCATGGTCATGGCCCCACATCGCACCGCAGCTCAGAAGAAGCAGGCCGCCGCCAGCGAAGCTGGTCAAGCCGGCAACGCCAACTAGCAAGACGTCAGCGAGAAGCCTCAGCGAAGGAAGGCACCATGCCGAAACAGAAGACGCACAAGGGTGCCGCCAAGCGCATCAGGGTGTCTGGGACGGGCAAGCTCGTACGCGAGCAGTCCAACAACCAGCACAAGTTCGAGTACAAGTCCTCACGGCGCAAGCGTCGCCTGGACAGCAACACCGAAATTAGCCCCGCTGACAGCCGGCGTATGCGCCGTCTGCTCGGCCTGTAGCGCAAGGAGTTCATCGATGGCACGCGTCAAGCGGGCAGTCAACGCCCACAAGAAGCGCCGCGCTGTACTCGAAGCCGCCAGCGGATACCGCGGCCAGCGCTCGCGTCTGTATCGCAAAGCCAAGGAGCAGCTGCTCCACTCGGCGACGTACAACTACCGTGACCGCAAGGTCCGCAAGGGTGACTTCCGCAAGCTCTGGATCACCCGAATCAACGCCGCCGCCCGGCAGAACGACATGACCTACAACCGGTTCATGCAGGGTTTGAAGCTGGCCGGGATCCCGCTGGACCGCAAGGTCCTGGCCGAGCTGGCGGTCAACGACGCCGCGGCCTTCACCGCGCTGGTCGGCTCGGCCCGTAGTGCGCTCGATGATGCCGGGCAGCTCACCGGCACCACGGCCGGCGCCGGCCGCGGGCCTTCCTGAGTCAACGCAACCGCACTTTCTCCGGAGAATGGCGCTTCTGCCGGCGCGTAGACCGCACATTCTCCGGAGAAAGTCCGCGAAGGGTGAGATCGTCTGGTTTCCGTGCTGAGTGACGGCAACTCCCGACTCGTCGAGGCCCACCGACTCACGCGTCGGGTTCGTCGGGATCAGGCCCGGGAGTTCCTTGCCGAGGGGCCGCAGGCGGTTCGCGAGGCGGTGGCGTCGCCGGGGGTCGTGCTCGAGGTCTTTGGCACCCCGGCCGCCCTCGACCTGCATGGCGACTGGCTCGCCGAGACACCGGTCACCCTGCGACCGATCAGCGACAAGGCGGCAGCGGCCCTGTCGGAAACGGTGCAGCCACAGGGCCTGATTGCCCGCTGCCGCTACGTCGATGTGGCCATCACCGAGGTCGTGGCCGCCGCACCGACACTGGTCGCCGTCCTGGCGGGTATTTCCGATCCAGGCAACGCTGGCACGATCCTGCGTACGGCCGACGCTGCAGGCGCGGACGCGGTGATCTTCACGCAGGGATCAGTCGACCCGTACAACGGCAAGTGCGTTCGGGCCAGCGCCGGCAGCCTGTTCCACCTTCCGATCGTTCGCGCCGCTGCCTACCCCGACGCCCGTGCCGAGCTGAGCGCCGCCGGACTGCAGGTGCTGGGAGCCGCGGCCACTGCCGAACGTAATCTCGGCGAGCCCGACACCCAACGTCTCCTGCAGTCCCCGTCGGCGTGGGTCTTCGGCAGCGAGGCGCACGGACTGGCCACGATCGAGTCCGCGACCGCAACTACTCGGGGGCTCAGCTCCGCTGCGGTCGACGAGCACATCCGCATCCCCATCTGGGGCGGGGCCGAGAGCCTGAACCTAGCCGCCGCCGCCGCGATCTGCCTCTATGCCTCGGCCACCGCCCAGCGCCACGCTACGACCTGACGCGCGACGAGAGGGAGCGAACAGCTTTGCCTACCAGAGGTCGCGACACGCCGCAGGAAGACTCGGGGCGTTACTGCACCAGGTAGGCAAAGCTGGTCCTTGGGGGCTTGCGCATTCGGCTTGCCCGGCTGCGGTTGGATGGAGCCACGATGTCCGGAGCCAACGATCACTACGACCCCAAGCAGGTCGCGATCCTGTCCGCCGAGTCACTTGCTGCGGCGGTGATCACCGCCGAGAAGGACTTCGCCCAGGCTGTCGATCTCGATGCGCTGGCCGCCGTACGACCGGCACACCTGGGCGAGCGGGCGCCGATCTTCGCCGCCCGCCGCGAACTCGGCGCCCTACCCCCGGCAGCGCGCTCGGCTGCAGGCAAGCGGGTCAATGTGGCTCGGCAAAGCGTCGAAGCCGCTTACGCCGACCGCCTGGCGGTGTTGACAGCAGAGCGCGACGATCGCGTTCTTGTCGAGCAGACCGTCGACGTGACGCTTCCGGTGGACCGTCGCCCGCGAGGGGCGCGGCACCCACTGAGCATGATCGCCGATCGGATGGTCGACGTGTTCCTCGCCATGGGCTACGAGGTCGCCGAGGGCCCGGAGGTCGAGGCCGAGTGGTTCAACTTCGACGCGCTCAACATCGGTCCTGACCACCCCACCCGTTCCCTGATGGACACCTTCTTCGTCGATCCCCCGGAGTCCGGCCTGGTGCTGCGGACCCATACCTCTCCGGTTCAGGCGCGGACGATGTTGAATCGGGACCCGCCGATACATGTGATCTGCCCCGGCCGGACGTACCGCACTGATGAGCTCGACGCGACGCACACGCCGGTCTTCGCCCAGATCGAGGGTCTGGTCGTGGACCGCGCAATCACCATGGCCCACCTGCGCGGCACCCTGGACCATCTGGCCCGCGCCATGTTCGGAGCGGACGCGAAGACCCGGTTCCGGCCGCACTTCTTCCCGTTCACCGAGCCGTCGGCGGAGTTCGATGTCTGGTTCCCGGAGCATCGCGACGGCCCGCGATGGGTCGAATGGGGCGGCTGTGGCATCGTCAATCCCAAGGTTCTGATCGCCTGCGGGATCGACCCGGAGGAGTTCTCCGGGTTCGCCTTCGGCATGGGCATCGAGCGCACGCTGCAAGTCCGCCACGGCGTCAGCGATATGCGGGACATGGTCGAGGGCGACGTCCGCTTCGCCCGCGCCTTCGGCGTCGAGATCTGACGCAGGGAACCCAGAGCTGATGCGCATACCGCTGTCCTGGCTTGCCGAGTACGTGTCCCTCCCGGCGGGTGAGGCACTGTCCACGGTCACCGATGTCCTAGTGCGGCTCGGCGTCGAGGTCGACGCGATCCATCGTACGGACCTCGCCGGGCCTCTTGTGATCGGTCGGGTGCTCGAGATCGCGGATCTCCCCGAGTTCAAAAAGCCGATCCGCCATTGCCGGGTCGACGTGGGGGAGCCGCAACCCCGCGGCATCGTCTGCGGAGCCACGAATTTCGGTGTCGGCGACCTGGTCGTGGCCGCGCTGCCCGGCGTCGTCCTTCCCGGCGGATTCGAGATCGCCGCTCGCAAGACCTACGGCTACATTTCCGACGGAATGATCTGTTCCGCGCGCGAACTCGGTCTCGGCGACGAGCACGCCGGCATTCTCGTTCTCAGCCCGGACCTTGCTGCCAAGCCTGGAGCCCGCGCCGTCGCTGCGCTCGGGCTCGACGACCCGGTGTTCGAACTCGAGATCACACCTGACCGAGGCGACCTGCTGTCCGTACGCGGTCTGGCGCGTGAAATCGGCCTCGGCCTCGACGTCCCCAGTATCGACCCCGGTCGGCTGGACCCACTGGTGATCAGCGGCCCGCAGTCCTACGAGATCCGGGTCGAGGACACCGCGGGCTGCGACCGGTTCGTCGGGCTCGCGATGACCGGACTTGACCCGGCAGCCACCTCCCCGGATTGGATGCAACGCCGACTCACCCAGGCTGACATCCGTACGGTCAGCCTGGCCGTCGACGTCACCAACTTCGTCATGGTCGAACTCGGGCAGCCCATGCATGTCTTCGACCTCGACCTGCTGACCGGTCCGTTGGTCATCCGCCGAGCCAAGGCCGGCGAGACCCTGACCACCCTGGACCGGACCGAGCACAACCTGTCCGATGCCGATCTGCTGATCACCGACGACACCGGCCCGATCGGGTTGGCTGCAGTGATGGGCGGTCTGACCACCGAGATTCATGACGCGACCACCAGCCTCCTGCTGGAGGCTGCGCACTGGGATCCGGTCACCGTCTCGCGTACCTCGCGGGGGCATGGCTTGTTCAGCGAGGCCGCTCGTCGCTTCGAGCGTGGAGTCGACCCCGAGATGACGACCGCAGCGATCGTCCGTGCGGCTGCACTCCTGTCCGAGTACGGCGGTGCCCGGCCTGCAGGCGCGGTTGTCGACGTGGACAACCGGACGCCGCGCGCGCCGGTGTTACTCGACGTCTCGTTGCCCTCCCGGGTTGTGGGGGTGGACTACTCCGCCGAGCACGTCCGCGTTGTGTTGACCAGGCTCGGCGCAACTGTCGACGGGGGCCACCACGGAGATGGGCCGCTCCGGGTGATGCCGCCGAGTTGGCGCATGGACCTCGTCGATCCCAACGACCTGGTCGAGGAGATCGTCCGGCTGTCCGGCTATGACCAGGTCCCGTCACGACTTCCGGTCGCGCCGGCTGGGCGCGGGCTGACCGGCGTGCAGCGCCGTCGCCGCAGCATCGCCCGATCGCTGGCCGACCTCGGGTACGTCGAGGCGCCGGCCTATCCGTTTCTCGATCCGGCGGTCTTCGATGCTCTGCGGCTGGACGGAGACGACGAGCGACGCAGGGCCGTACGGCTGTCCAACCCGCTCTCGGAGACCGAGCCGCTGATGAGGACAACCTTGCTCCCGGGCCTGCTCAGGACGCTGCGCCGCAACCTCGGCCGAGGTCAGCGTGATGTCGCCTTGTTCGAGATCGGATTGGTCGTACGGCCCACCGGCGAGGCGTCCCGCGCGCCCATCCTGAGCGTGAGCAGCCGTCCCGATGACGAGCAGATCGCTCGATTGAAGGCGGCGGTGCCGCGCCAACCCTGGCGCGTGGGGGTCGTGGCTGCTGGCGCCGCAGAGCTTTCCGGATGGTGGGGCAAGGGTCGTCCCTTCTATTGGACCGATGTGCTGGCCGCTGCGGCCGAGATCGGGACCGCTGCTGGTGTTCGGATCCGGAGCAGGGCC
>JACCUM010000528.1 GCA_013811805.1 Geodermatophilaceae bacterium
TGGGTTGGCGCGGCCTCGAGGAAGCTCACCTGGGCTCATGGCTGTTGCGCGCGGCTGACGGATTCACCGGCCGCTCCAACTCTGCCCTCGTTCTCGGCGACGCATTGATCTCCGATGCCGGCTGGGAGAGTGCTGGCTGGGTGAGTGCCATCGAGCACTGGTACGCCGAGCGTGGGTTGCCGCCGATGGTTCAGGTACCACTGCCCGGCGGTGAGGCCGTCGATGCGGTGCTCGCGGCGGCCGGCTGGCGGACCCATGACCTGGTCCGCTTTCTCACCGGCGACATCGACGAGGTCCAGAAGCTGGCATCCGCCGCCCAGTCACTTCGGAGTGAAGGACCCCCTGTATCGAACCTATTGGCTCAAGGCGTCCTTCACTCGGAAAGATCCGAGGCTTCCGCGCACTTGGATGCCGAGCCCGATGACGCCTGGTTGGCGGCCTACCACTATCGAGGCGCGGCTCTGCCGCCGACCGCGCGCGCAGTGCTGCTGCGTGCCGGGGAGGCCACGGAGCTGTGCTTCGGCTCGATCCGCGCCGCTGAACCCGACGGTGGGGCCGATGCTGTGCTCGGGGTGGCCCGCGGGGCCGTGGGTCAGGGCTGGCTCGGCGTGACGGCCGTGACGGTTGCCGACCAGCACCGTCGCCGGCGCTACGGCACCTGGCTGATGTCCGAGCTGGCCGCCTGGGGTGCACAACATGGTGCGCGGTGGATCTACCTCCAGGTGGCCGCGGACAACGCTGCGGCCCTGCAACTCTATGAACGGCTCGGCTTCCACCACCATCACGACTACCGCTACCGCGCCGGACCCGTCCCGGAAGCTCCGTCGGCCTGAGCCCGCCGAGGTAAGGGCTCCGGAAGGGCGCTCAGGACTCGCCGTACGGCGTCCTCCTCGCTGTCGTAGTAGGACAGCCCCCACCGCGCGACGTGGGCGGGAAACTCGAACGCCGGCTCGTTGTCGATGCCGTCGAGCACTGCCCGCAGATCGCGACGCTGGGCGGCCAGTGCGGCGTCGTAGGCCTCGAGCATCTCCCGGACCTGCGCCGGATCGAGGAGGTGACCTAGCAGGAGCCGCAGGGCGATCGGGTGCTTGAGCAGCGGAAACCCGGGATCGGAGTCTGCCAGCCAGCGGCGGAGTGCACGTGTTCCCTTCGCGCTGACCCGGTAACGGGTGGTGGTCCGGCTTGGTCCGCCGTCGACCTCACGAGCCAGGACCAGTCCCCGCTCGGCCAGGCGCTTGAGCTCGGTGTAGATCTGGCTCATCGCCGGGGCGGTCCAGTAAAAGCGCAAGGTCGAGTCCGCCCACTGCTTGAGCTCGTATCCGGACAGCTCCCGACCGAAGGTGAGCAGCCCGAGAACCGCGTACGACGTGGCCGGCAGCCCCCGGTCTTGACTCACCGGCCGAACTCTACTATTCCTAACCGGAAGACCTTCGACGATGCTGGAGGAATCACCGATGACCCAAACCATGGTGCTGATCGGAACTCGCAAGGGTTTGTGGACAGCAACCAGCGATGATGACCGCCAGAGCTGGACGGTCCGCGGACCAGATCTCGGGTTGAACGAGGTGGCCGCCTGCGCCATCGATACCCGCGGCGCAACGCCACGGTTGTTCGCGGGCGCGAGTAGTTCGCACTGGGGACCGGCGATGTCCTACTCCGATGACCTCGGCGCGACCTGGACCGAGCCCGATCCCGCACCGATCAGCTTCCCGCAGGAAACCGAGGCCGCCCTGGCCAGGGTCTGGCAGATCATGCCCGGGCCAGCCGACCAACCGGACCTGGTCTGGGCCGGCACCGAACCCTCCGCGCTGTGGCGCAGCGAGGACCGCGGCGTCTCGTTCAGGTTGAACCAGGGCCTGTGGGACCACCCACACCGCAAGGAGTGGGAGCCGGGCGGCGGCGGGCAGGCCCTGCACACGATCCTGCCGCATCCTGCTGACAGCCGGCAGATGCACATCGCGATGTCCACCGGAGGCGTCTACCGCACGACCGACGACGGAG
>JACCUM010000542.1 GCA_013811805.1 Geodermatophilaceae bacterium
CCGTGGTGAAGACGCAGTTCGCGACCGCGCTGTACGAGGGCCGCGAGGAGCAGGTCGCCAACCGCTATCCGGCTGGGCGCCTCGGCGTACCTGAGGACGTCGCCTCGGCCGCTGCCTTTCTGCTCTCGGACGAGGCGAGTTGGATCACCGGGCAGACCCTGGTCATTGACGGCGGCATGACCAGCGTCGGCGAACTCTGAGCGATCCCCGTGGAGTCAAGGACCCCTTGTGCCAATAGGTTTGGCACAAGGGGTCCTTGAGTCAGGGGAGATCTAAGCTGAAGGGCATGGACGCCTACCTGTACGCCGCGGTTCGTACGCCGTTCGGCCGTTACCGCGGCGGGCTGTCCGGCATCCGGACCGACGACCTTGCCGCGCTGCCGATCCGCGAACTGCTGGCCCGCAACCCGGTGCTCGATCCGGCACAGATCGACGACGTCTACTTCGGCAACACGAACGGAGCAGGTGAGGAGAACCGCAATGTGGCGCGGATGGCGGGTCTGCTCGCCGGCCTGCCCACGACCGTGCCGGGCGTGACACTCAACCGGCTCTGCGGGTCCGGCGGCGAGGCTTTGATCCAGGCCGCCAGGGCCGTCGCACTCGGCGAGCAACGGCTGGTGCTGGCTGGTGGCATGGAGGGGATGAGCCGCGCGCCGTACGTCATTCCTCGTCCGACCGAGGGTCTGCCGCGGAGCATGGAACTGCACCAGACCACGGTCGGCTGGCGGATGGTCAACCCGAAGATGCCGGCCGAGTGGACGACGCCGTTGGGCCGGTGCGCGGAGGCAGTGGCGCAGGGGTACGGGATCGGGCGTGAGGCGATGGACTCCTACGCCGTACGCAGCCACGCATTGGCTAACGAGGCGTGGGAGAAGGGGTTGCACGACGACTACGTCATGGCCGTGGAGGGCGTGACGCGCGACGAGAACATCCGGCCGGACTCCTCGCTGGAATCGCTCAGCAAGCTCAAGCCGGCCTTCTCCCCGGACGGACCCTCGACGGCCGGGAACTCCTCACCGATCAACGACGGAGCGATCGCCACTTTGGTGGGTCCGGCGGCTGTCGGTGACGAGTTGGGGTTGGAGCCGATCGGCCGGATCGTGGCCTCGACGACGGTCGGGCGTGATCCGCAGGAGTTCTCGATCGCACCGGTCTGGGCGATCGAGAAGCTTCTCGCGCGCACCGGAAAGTCCTTCGACGACATCGCTGTGTGGGAGATCAACGAGGCTTTTGCCGCGATGGTGCTGTCAGTGCTGCACGACCTGCCGGCCATCGATCCGGAGAAGGTCAACGTGCACGGGGGCGCGATCGCGATCGGGCACCCATTGGGCGCGTCGGCTCCTCGGGTGATCGTGGATGCCTGCCGCGAGTTGCGCCGCCGAGGTGGCGGGCTGGCCGTGGCGGCAGCCTGCATCGGTGTCGGCCAAGGCACCGCCGTGCTCCTCGAGGTCTAGCCTCCGCCCTGGACCCGAGTTGATCATCGGCAAATGGCGGGTTTCCGGCAAAGAAATGCCCGATTCGCCGATGATCAACTTGCGTGGGCACCGCCGGTCACATTCGCGGTGGAGGACGCCATCCGCGGCTCAGCAACGCCTGACGTACCCGCTGGATCATCACCTGTGGTCGACGAAGTTGCTCGCGGCCGAACCGGATGACCAGCCAACCCTGCGCGGCAATCCGTGAGTAGCGCTCGACGTCTCGATCGAACTGTTCCCCGGCGCCATGTTGTCGGCCCTCGTACTCGATGAGAACCCGCCACTCCTCGTAGCCCAGATCCGCGTGTGCCACGACCCGGCCGCGCTCATCAGAGATCTCCAGCTGTGGGGTTGGAGGCGGAAGATCATGGCTAGTCAGCCAGTACCGCACGGCGCTCTCCGGTGCCGACTGAGCTCGCGCGTCGAGCCGTCCGAGACAGTCGCGAGCCCGAGCCACGCCACGTCGCCGAGCAGCCGCCACAACTCGCTCAGCGAGCGCATCGGCATCGGTCAGGTGTTGTCGCAGGACCGCGTCCCCCACTGCAACCAGTTCAGCAGGCGTGAGGTACTCGGCCAGGTCGACGTACAGGCGAGCACCGGACGTCACCCGGACTCCGTCAACTGAGTCGATGTCCTCGGGGAGAAGCGCTCGACCATGCACGACTAATTCTCGGCGTTGTGGGAGCACGGTTCGTGGCGCCAAGACCACGTGGATGGACGGACAGTTGCGGCTCGGTACACCGAGAAGCGCGGCAGCCGTCCAGTGGCTGAACGCTGCGTCGGATGGCAGCGCGCAGGCAAGCGCTCGACACCGGCGATTCAACTGATCAGGCATCGCATCGACTAGATAGAGACCGTGCGAGATCCGGGTCCGTGGAGGCGCACCCGAGCGGGGTCGACCCACTGGACGTACCGGTGCGGGGACACTGCGCTTCGGCTCACCGATGAGGCTGAGCTGCTTAGTTCGGTTGCGTACCATCCGCCGACCGTCTCGTGGGCACCACCGAGGGACGCCACGATCGGGTGTCCTGTGGACGCCCGGACAGACCTGTGGATGAGGGGCTGAGTTGATCATCGGCAAACCAGGGATTTCGGAGAGAGAAACTCACCGGTTTGCCGATGATCAACTCGAGCGGGCCTCAATTGTGGGCGGCGAGCCAGCTTCGACCGGCCTCGGTCAGGACGCGGTAGTCACCGTGCGTGTCCAGCAGAGGCGGGTCCTGGCGATGCAGGGCAGCCACCCGCTCGGGCCGGAGCCCCAGTTCGCGCGCGGCATGCTGGGCCTCCAGCTTGTGCATCTGACCGTCTGGCGTCGCGGCGATGCGGGCCAGGTAGTCCCGCTCGTCTCCGGGGACTCCCCCGCCCTCGTTGCCCTGCCAGGTGCGCTTGGGGTGCCGGCGGATGTACTCCTGCTCGAGTTCGAGCATTCGCTCGGTGTGCGTGAGGAACTGTTCGGCCGTGCCGTGCAGGAACACCCAATTGCGGGTCTCGTGCGCGTGCGTGCCCTGGCGCTCGAGGTCCTCGTCGGACAACTCCGATGCGGGTACCCCGAGACCCGGTGGAGTGCCCTGGGCTCCCTCGCCGTCACCTGTGCTGCTGGTCATCGTCTCTCCTTACCTCGCGGAATCGGGATCTCGCCCAGGTTGTAGACACGTTGAGCGTTGCCGCTGAGTACACCGGCGAGCACGTCGTCGGGCAACCCGAGTTTGGCCACAGCCTCGATGTTCTTGGCAATCCCCGGCATCGAGGGCCAGTCAGTTGCGAAGATCCACTTACGAGCAAGGCGGGCCAGGTCGAACTTCGCGTAGTACTCCGGCAGCCGTCGCGGCGGCAGCCCTGACAACTCGATCCAGACGTTGGGATAGGTCAGCGCGAGGAAGGCCGCGGCGTCGTACCACCAGCCCCGACCGCCGTGCGCGAGCACCAAGGTCAGATCCGGGAAGTCACGCAACACGTCGTCGAGATAGACCGGGTCGCCGTACTTGTTCTGCGCGCCGGGGAAATTCGAGGTTCCGCAGTGGACGATCAACGGGATGCCGCGGGCCTCGCACACGGCGTACGCGGGATAGAACGCCTTGTCATCCACCGGAGAGCCGATGTGCACCGGATGCACCTTGAGCGCGATCGCCCCCAGGCCGAGCTGACGCTCCAGCTCGGCAACCACCGGGTAGTGCAGATGCGGATTGAGATTGGCCACCAACCTGAACCGCTCCGGGGCGTGCTCCAGCACCGGGATCATGTCCTCGACGGTCTGCATGCCGGTGACCCTCGGGCTGTACTCGGCGAACAGCAGCGACATGTCCACCCCCTGGCCGGCGAACAAGGCGGTGATCGCGGCGGGGCGTACCGTGCCGTCGGGATCCATGATCGCGTCCCAATCGGCGGCAGGGTCGCTGTTCTGCAGCCACAGCGGCCAGGACATCTTCAGGCTCGAGCGCGTGGCCAGGTGAACGTGCGCATCGATCACCGGCACGTCCCCGTGCGACGGAATCGAATACAGGTTTGTCACCTCCTGAACTGGGTGGAGCCTGCGTACGGCGTGCTACGACTGATCAGTCCTGCGGCGGGTGCTCGGCGACCAGCTCGGTGTCCAGCCCGACCGGGCCAAGAAGCGTGGCGCCGCCTGGCGTCCCGATGGGTTCATCGCGGCCGGGCAGCGGCTCGGCGAAGAACCGTTCGTTGTCGGCGATGAAAGCTTCGTGCTCCGGTGCCACCCGGCGGTCCACCGTGATCGCCTCGACCGGACAGACCGGCTCGCAGGCACCGCAGTCGATGCATTCCCGGGGCTGGATGTAGAGCTTTCGAGCCCCCTCATAGATGCAGTCGACGGGGCATTCCTCCATGCAGGACTTGTCCATCACGTCGATGCATGGCTCGGCGATGACGTAGGGCATCTGGGTCCTTCCGGGCGGGGGCAGGTGCGAACGGCTGCCGCGGTTCAGATCGCGGGTACTGACGGCTTCGAGTTTGTTGCACGTACGGCCGCGGCAGCCGACGGTGTCGGTGCCGCGGGCGGGATGTCGCTGGAATGACCCGGAAAGACCGACAGGGACGGGTTCATATGGTGGGCGGCGTTGCAGACGGCCGTGGCGATCTCCCCGAAGCCCACCGAGATCAGCCGGACCTTTCCGTCGTACTCGGTGATGTCACCGGCTGCATAGATGCCCGGTTGGGCGGTGCGCATCGCCGAGTCGACCGGGATGTGCCGGTGGTGCTGGATGTCCAGTCCCCATTCCAGGAGCGGGCCAAGGTTTGCGGTGAAGCCCAGTGCGGCGATGATCCGTTGGCAGGCCAGGACCAGCGGCTCGTCCTGCCCGGAGATCGCGATGTCGACACCTTCGACGACGTCGTCGCCGAGGATTTCGCGTACCTGCGCATTGGTGACGATCTGGACGGTGCTGTCGCGAACCAGGGACACGCTGTACTCATGAGCCCTGAACTTGTCTCGTCGATGAATCAGAAAGACCGTGCGCGCCAAAGGCTCCAGGGCCAGCGCCCAGTCGAAAGCCGAGTCACCGCCACCGACGATCACCACGTCTTGCCCGGCGTACGGCCTCAGATCCGGGACGAAGTAGGACAGCCCCTTGTTCTCGTACGACGAACCGTTGGGCAACGGGCGCGGGGTGAAGGTGCCGATCCCGCTGGAGACGACCACCGCCTTGGCATGGACCACCCTCCCGGACGCGGCGGACACGATCAGCGTGTCCGGTCCGTCATCGGCACCAGGCAGGCGTTCCAACGTGTCGGCCTGCTCCCCCAGCAGATAGACCGGGGCGAACGGAGCAGCTTGGGCCACCAGGTTGGCCACCAGGTCCCGGCCCTTGATAGCTGGAAAGCCACCGACGTCGAAGATCTGCTTCTCCGGGTACATCGCCGTCACCTGCCCGCCGGCCTCGGGCAGCGAGTCGATCAGGGCCACCTTCAGGCCGCGAAAGCCCGCGTAGTAGGCGCCGTATAGCCCCACCGGCCCGGCGCCGACGATCAGGATGTCGACGACAACCGGGTCTGAACCCGGCGAGGTCATGCCGCGGCTCTCATGAGGCAACTCCCTCGGGTGCCGGGGTCGGCGTCTGCGTTGCCTGATCGCGAAGCAGGTAGCGCTTGAGCTTCCCGGTGGCGGTCTTAGGGATTTCGGTAACGACGATTACCTTACGGGGGCGCTTGAACGCGGCCAGCCCGTCGCGGCAGAAGGCATCCAGCTCCGCCGCGTCCACCACGTGACCTGCGGCGGCGACCACATAGGCGACCGGCTTGTCCAAGCCATCGGTGTCGGCCATGCCGACGACCGCCACCTCGGCGACGCTGGAGTGCTCGAGCAACCGGGCCTCGACCTCGGTCGGCGAGACCCAGATGCCGCCAGCCTTGATCATGTCGTCGGACCGGCCGAGGCAGCGGTACGCCCCGGTGTCCGCCTCCTTGACGTAGGTGTCCCCCGTGCGCAGCCAATCCCCTTGGAAGACAGCCCGAGTGGTCTCGGTACGACACCAGTAGCCGGTCGCCAGCGACGGGCCGCGCAGGTAGAGCGATCCCGGCTCACCGTCGCGAACCGGCTCGCCGGTGGCCTCGTCCCGCAGGGCGATGTCGTACCCAGGTACGGGTGTGCCGGACGTTCCCGGTACGACCGTGCCGGCCCGGTTGGACAGAAAGATGTGCAGCGCCTCGGTCGAGCCGATGCCATCCAGGATCTCGACCCCGAAACGATCCCGGAACCGGCGGAACAACTCGGCCGGCAGGGCTTCGCCGGCCGAGACCCCTTGGCGTACGGAGGCAAACGTGTCGTCGGCGATGGCGGAGCCGAGCAATGCCGCATAGAAGGTGGGTACGCCGAAGAAGAGCGTCGGCTGATCGGCCACCACCCGGGCCGCGATGCCGGCCGGTGTCGGCCGGCCTGGCTCCAGCACCGTCGTCGCACCGACGGCGAGCGGGAAGAAAGCCGAGTTGCCGATCCCGTAGGCGAAGAACAACTTCGCGACCGACAGACAGCGGTCCTCTGCTGTCACCCCGAGTACGCCCTGGCCGTAGAGCTGCTCGACCAGCTTGATGTTCACGTGCCGGTGCATCGCCGCCTTTGGCTTGCCCGTGGTCCCGGAGGTGTAGAGCCACAAGGCGGGCGAGTCCTCCCAGGTCGGAAACTCCGGTACGGTGTCAGCTCCAGCGCGGAAGTCCGTCCAGGACAGCACCCGTACGCCGGCGCGTGGCGACACGAATCCGGGCGCGTCGCCTCCGGGTGCGTCCTCCACAACGACGTGTGTGACCTCCGGCGCTGCCGAAATCGCCTCTGCTGCAGCCGCTGCCAGCTCGGCAGAGAGCAGGAGCACACGAGCCCGCGAGTCAGTCAGCAGGCCGCCGAGCTCGGCGCCGGTCAGCATCGTGGACACCGGTACGGCGACGGCGCCGATCCGCATCGCCCCGAGGATCCCGGCCAGCATCGACGGGCCGTCCAGCATGAGGAGCATGACCCGCTCTTCCGGGCGTACGCCGAGCGCGGCCAACGCGCCGGCCGTACCGGCGACCTCGTCGGCCAGTTCGGCGTAGCTCAGTGACTCGGTCGCGCCGATGACGGCAGTGCGCTCCCCGAGCCCAGCGGCGACCTGGCGGTCAACGAGGTAGCTGCTGGCGTTGAAGACCTCCGGCATGGACATGCCTCCGCTCGTCGGACGTCAGGCCAGGTGAACGTACTCGTAGTCGAAGGGCTGGCCGTTGATTCCCTGGTTCGGCGGAGCTATCCAGTTGGCGATCTTGCCGCGCTCGTAGACCGGCTGCATCAGGGACTGGACATGGGTCTTGTCCTCGGGCGTGGGCAGCCACTGGGATGAGCGGCTGGCCCACTGGTCCTCGGTAAGGACCTCGCCGGAGGGACTGATCTTGGAGTCGGAGAACAGTCCGACATGACGGTTGAAGCCGACGTGCGGGAGGACGAGCCGCACCTCGAGTCCAGCGTCCTCGAGCACCTTGTTCCAGCGCCTGACCCCGGCCTGACAGTCCGCCACGTACTCGGTGCGCAGGTCGTGATTGAGCGCCAGCAGCGAGGGCACCTCCTGGGCGGACAGCTGC
>JACCUM010000545.1 GCA_013811805.1 Geodermatophilaceae bacterium
GATGCTCAGCCCGCATCCACTACCGACACGTCGGAGGCAGCGATGCGCCGGTCACCGGTGACGATCGTCAACTGCTCAGACCGGGCCCGCGCAACGAGCAGGCGGTCGAACGGGTCACGGTGATGCATCGGCAGGTCAGCCACCGCGAGACCATGACGTGCATCGAGGCGCAGGACCTGTACGCCGCTGTGCAGCACGTGCTCAAAGAAGTCGTCGGGACAGAGAGCTTGCCGATCGCTGCCTTCACTCCGATCTCTGCGAACGACACGACGCTGCACAGTAAGTCGGTCGCCTGCTCGATTGCCTCTAGCGCGGCCGGCGAAACGGTTCGCGAGCCTTCCAGCTCCCTAAGCACGACGTGGGTGTCCAGGAGAAACCTCATGTCGGGTCGTCGAGAAGATCATCCAGTTCGTCGTCGCTGAATTCGAAGTCGTCGGCGATCGAAATGCGACCAGCCAGACATCCGCGCGCCGCTAGAAACCGCGCCCCAGATGTCGGGCGTTCAAGTCGGGTAAGCCGCACCACAGGGACGCCGTCGCGAGCAATCTCCACAGCCTTGCCAGCCTCCACCCGCGCGAGCAGTTTCGAGAGGTCCGTCTTGGCTTGGCCGACATTCACGAGCATGCCAGCAGCGTACGACCCTTCAAGGTTAGCCAACCTGCCTGACTGAGGGCCGCGAGCGGCGGTGCCAGGTAGTAGTGCCGATACCAGCATCAGCAGCATCCTTGTCGGTGCCGGGCAGCGGTCGCACTCTTGCCACGTGAGAGCCAGCATCGCCAGCAGGGCAAACGGACGTGCGGCAGTCGATGCCCGGCCCCGAAGCCGGGCGGTGACCGAAGGTCCCGAGACCGTTGCCTCGAGAGGCATGTTGCGAGCGATCGGCCTCGACGACGCAGATCTGGAGAAGCCGCAGATCGGCGTCGCATCCACATGGAACGAGATCACCCCGTGCAATCTCAACCTCGACCGACTTGCCCGAGCGGTGAAGGAGGGCGTGCACGCCGCCGGTGGTTACCCGCTGCAATTCGGCACGATCTCGGTCAGCGACGGCATTTCGATGGGTCACGAGGGGATGCACTACTCGCTGGTCTCCCGTGAAGTGATCGCGGACAGCGTCGAGACCGTCATGCAGGCCGAGCGGCTGGACGGATCGGTGTTGTTGGCCGGCTGTGACAAGTCCCTTCCGGGGATGCTTATGGCCGCTGCCCGCCTGGATCTGGCCAGCGTGTTCCTGTACGCCGGCACGTCCTTGCCCGGTCTCGTGCGGATGTCGGACGGCTCCGATCGTGAGGTCACCATCGTCGACGCCTTCGAGGCCGTCGGCGCGTGTGGACAAGGGTTGATGAGCCGTCAGGACGTCGAGGCGATCGAGCGTTCGTACTGTCCCGGAGAGGGCGGCTGTGCCGGGATGTACACGGCGAACACCATGGCCAGTCTGGCCGAGGCGATCGGGATGTCCCTGCCGGGCAGCGCCGCCCCGCCCGCTACGGATCGGCGCCGGACCGGGTTCGCTCATCGATCGGGCGTCGCGGCCGTCGAGCTGCTCCGGCAGGGGATAACCGCCCGTGACGTCTTGACGCGGGAGGCCTTCGAGAACGGGATAGCCGTGCTGATGGCCCTCGGCGGATCGACCAACGCGGTCTTGCACCTGCTGGCGATCGCTGCCGAGGCGGAGGTCTCGCTGAGCCTGGACGACTTCGCCAGGATCGGCGCGGGGGTCCCGCATCTCGCTGACGTACGGCCGTTCGGCCGGCACGTGATGCGTGACGTCGACCGGGTGGGCGGGATCCCAGTCGTCATGAAGGAGCTGCTGGACGCCGGCCTGTTGCACGGGAATGCGCTCACCGTCACCGGCCTGACGCTGGCCGAGAACCTCGAACGGATCGACCCGGCCGACCCGGACGGAACGGTCCTCCGGCCGGTGGCAGATCCGATCGACCACACCGGCGGCATCACCGTGCTGCGCGGGTCGTTGGCACCCGACGGCGCCGTACTGAAGTCGGCCGGAATCGAGGCAGACGCCTTCGTCGGGAGCGCCCGAGTTTTCGACGGCGAACGAGCCGCCATGGATGCCCTGCACGCCGGTCTGCTGGCACCTGGGGATGTGGTCGTCATCCGGTACGAGGGGCCCAAGGGTGGTCCCGGCATGCGGGAGATGTTGGCCATCACCGGTGCGATCAAGGGAGCCGGCTTGGGCAAGGACGTGCTGCTGCTCACCGATGGACGCTTCTCCGGAGGAACCACGGGACTGTGCGTGGGCCACATCGCTCCCGAAGCCGCCGAAGGCGGCCCGATCGGCCTCGTCCGCGACGGTGACCGGATCGACCTGGATCTTCGGACCCGAACCCTCGACCTGCTGGTCGACGACGCCGAGTCGGCCCGACGTCGGCGGGCCTGGCAACCGCCTCCGGCCCGCACCACCAGGGGAGTGCTGGCGAAGTACGCCCGTTCGGTCGGCTCAGCTGCCGGCGGAGCCATCTGCACGTGACCGTGTCTCGGCGCTGACCAGCGGTCCCGATCAACATTCACCCGATTTGGAGGAGTCAGTCATGGCAGTGGAAGACACCAAGGGAAAGTCCGCTGAGGCCACATCCGCCGCGTGGCCCGCCGCGCAGCGTGAGGAGACGCTGCGCAAGGTGGCTCGACGCCTGATCCCGGTGATGTGCCTGTGTTATTTCCTGGCCTACATCGACCGGACCAACATTGGCATCGCGGCCCTGACGATGAACGACGATTTGGGCATCACAGCGACGGCGTTCGGCCTGGGTGCCGGGCTGTTCTTCGCCGGCTACGTGCTCTTCGAGGTGCCCAGCAACCTGGTCATGCACCGGGTCGGCGCCAGGATCTGGATGTCGCGGATCATGGTCACCTGGGGTCTGGTGGCTACCGGCACTGCGCTCATCCAGGGGGAGTCCAGCTTCTTCATCGTCCGGTTCCTGCTCGGGGTGGCCGAGGCCGGCTTCTTCCCAGGCATGATCCTTTACCTCACTTACTGGTTCCCGGCCGAGCAGCGAGCGCGGATGACCGGACTGTTCATGGCAGCCGTACCGGTCTCCACCGCGCTGGGAGCACCACTTGGCGGACTGCTGCTAGGCCTGGACGGCGTCGGCGGTCTGACCGGCTGGCAGTGGATCTTCATCGTCGAGGGTGTGCCGTCGATCCTGGTCGGGGCGTTCCTGTTCAAGTTGCTTCCTGACCGACCGGCGACGGCTGCCTTTCTCACGCCTGAAGAACGAGAAAACCTGACGCGGGAGATAGCGGCCGAGGGGGCCGATGTCCGCCAACGCCACAACTTCGGAATCGCCAGGTCGATCCTGCACCCGCGCGTGCTCGCCCTGTCGCTGGTCTACTTCTCGATCGCATTCGGGCTGTACGGGCTGGCGTTCTGGATGCCGCAGATCATCAAGGCAAGCCTGGCCATCGACAGCAATCTGCAGGTGTCGTTGCTGACCGCGGCGCCGTATGCGCTGGGTGCGGTCGCGATGATCTACTGGGGCCGGCGCTGCGACCGGCTGCGCACACCGGCCAAGTTCACGGCCCTGCCGCTGTTGATCGGCGGCGTCGCGCTGGCTGCCTCGGCGCTCCTGACCGAAGCACCCT
>JACCUM010000110.1 GCA_013811805.1 Geodermatophilaceae bacterium
CGGGCCGGGCTGGGTGAGATCCGGCTGCCCGACCTGCAACCGGGTTCCTCGATCATGCCCGGCAAGGTCAACCCGGTCATTCCGGAGGCGGTCTGCCAGGTGGTCGCCCAGGTGATCGGCAACGATGCGGCCGTGGCCTTCGGCGGATCGGCCGGCAACTTCGAACTCAACGTGATGCTGCCGGTCATCGCCCGCAACCTGCTCGAGTCGATCCGCTTGCTGGCCAACATCTCCCGGCTGTTCGCCGATCGTTGTATCGACGGCATCGAGGCCGACGCGGAACGCTGTCGTGAATTCGCCGAGTCCTCGCCGTCGATCGTGACTCCGCTGAACCGCTATATCGGGTACGACGAGGCGGCGAAGGTGGCCAAACAGTCGCTGGCCGAGCGCAAGACGATCCGCGAGGTCGTGCTCGAGCGCGGATACGTAACGGAGGGCAAGCTCACCGAGGAGCAGCTCGACGCTGCGCTCGACGTACTGTCCATGACCCACCCCTGAGCGGGCTCCGGCGCCGGCCGTACCCAATGCACCCGTTGTGCACGCCGTGGGGTGTGTCAAGGATTTTGGACAGTTCCTCGGTCGCTGATCTGTCCGCTGTGGATCACCAGTACCTCTTCGCAATCCAGGCTGTGCCATCACCGGACATCCCCGGCGCAAGCTCCAGGGCCCAGATCGCAAACCGGGTGGAACCGCGCGACGGCACGGCCAGGGAGCGGAACACCACTTCGCCGAAGGCGAACTCAGGTGCTCCCGAGAGGGTGGCAACAGGCATGAGTAGCTCTTCGAATAGTCAGTTACCCTGACTAAACAGTCAGCCTCACTGACCACATCCGTCAAACCAGACGCGGTCGCGCTACAACGGGAGGTCCTCCAACATCTCAGTGACCAGAGCCGCGATCGGAGAGCGCTCGGAACGGGTCAGCGTCACGTGGGCAAACAACGGGTGCCCCTTGAGCGCCTCGATGACCGCCGTCACCCCGTCATGCCGGCCGACCCGCAGGTTGTCCCGTTGTGCGACATCGTGGGTCAACACCACCCGCGAGCCCGACCCCAGGCGGGACAACACGGTCAACAGCACACCGCGCTCCAGCGACTGGGCCTCGTCGACGATCACGAACGAGTCGTGCAGGGATCTACCCCGAATGTGGGTCAGCGGAAGGACTTCCAGCATTCCGCGGTCGGTGATCTCATCGACCATGTCGGAACTGACAAGCGCGCCAAGGGTGTCGAAGACCGCCTGGGCCCACGGACCCATCTTCTCGCTCTCACTGCCCGGGAGATAACCGAGTTCCTGGCCGCCGACGGCGTACAGCGGTCGGAAGACGACCACCTTCTTGTGCGCGCGTCGTTCCATCACCGACTCGAGTCCGGCACACAGGGCCAGGGCGGACTTGCCCGTACCGGCTCGTCCACCGAGTGACACGATGCCGATCTCCGGGTCGAGCAGCAGGTCCAGTGCGATCCGCTGCTCGGCCGAGCGACCATGCAGCCCAAAGGCTTCGCGGTCACCCCGGACCAGTCGGATCCGCTTGTCCGCCGTCACCCGCCCTAGCGCGGATCCCCGCGCGGAGAGCAACACCAAGCCGGTGTGACAGGCCAGGTCGGAGTTGGACGGCACGTCGATCTCGTCCTCGGCGTAGAGCCGGTCGACGTCGTCAGTACTCACGTCCAGTTCGGTCATTCCCGTCCAGCCCGCATCCACGGCGTTGTGTGCGCGGTACTCATCAGCGGCCAGCCCGACCGAGGCCGCCTTCACCCTCAGCGGCATGTCCTTGGTGACCAGCACGACGTCGAGCCCCTCGGCGACCAGGTTCAGGGCAACGGCCAGAATCCGAGAGTCGTTGGCGTCATTGCGGAATCCGGCCGGGAGTACCGAAGAGTCGGAATGATTGAGTTCGACGTGCACAGTGCCCCCGGCCCGACCGATAGGTACCGGCGCGTCGAGTCGGCCATGCAGAATCCGCAGGTCATCCAGGACGCGCAACGACTCGCGGGCAAACCAACCAAGCTCCGGGTGGTGCCGTTTGTCCTCGAGTTCGCCGATGACCACGAGTGGGAGTACGACGTCGTGTTCGGCGAAGCGCCGCAGCGCGCCGGGATCGGACAGCAGAACCGAGGTGTCGAGGACATAGGTACGGCGATCGGTCATGCGCGGACTCCTACGAGAGCGTGCGCTCCCGTTCTGGTCGAAGGGCTCCGGTCCGACCCGTCAGGGCCAGGAACCGGCCCTTCACTGACCATGTCGCCAGCACCGTCGGGGCCTCCCAGGGCGGCACATCCGGCACCGCCGCGTCCGACCGTACGTCGGTTGGCCGTACCTGGCTCCACGACACGCGGCTTCGATGAGGGCTAGCCCCAGAGGTTCGCCGACTGGTCATCACCCGGGTCACGGCCGGACTGCCGGCGTAGGGCTAGGAGTGGCCCGGCGAGCAGAGCGACCGGCAGGATCAGCACCCACCACTGGGCCGAGAAGTCACCGACGAGGACGATCCCCAGGATCAGGAACAGCAGCAGGGGAACGGCGAAGGCGGCCCGCGCGCGTAGCCGTTGATTCGGGCTGCGTCGAGCAGAGTTCACCTGGGCAGTTCCGCACCGATGCGGCCGGGCGTGAGCGGCTCGTCCAGCAGCCGGCCGAAGCGGGACTCGACGGGCTCCCCGTCCGGGCGGGCATCCAGCCAGCGCGAGAGCAGGCGGTGACCTTCGACGTAGGTCGAGGTGTAGGCCCGCCACAGCGGGTCAGTCAGGAAGCGCAACGACTGCTGCGCCCGCTCGCGGGAGACAAGGGACCACCGTTGCAGGTAGTCCGTCACCTTCTCCTGATCAGAGTGCTTGTCGTGCAGCAGGATTGCCGCATCCTGACGGACATCGTTGAGTGGAGCCGCGGCCTTTGCCACACGCTGGGCCAATTCACCGTCAGCGGGCAACCCCAGATCCCGGAGGATCTCCTCGGTCCAGGCGCCCCAACCCTCCCCCACCGTCACCTTGACGCCGAGGTCGGCCAGCCCCTCGGCCATCAGACACTCCGGCGTGTTCACCAGGAAGATCGTGTGCTCGCGGTGCTGGTCGCGGACCACCAAACCGGCCTCCTTGCGGCAGTGCTCGGTGTGATGTCCCGGGTAGGACTCGTGTGCAACTAGATGGGGAAGCTGGGTGAGCCGATGCGGCAGGTCGGCGTTGATCGCGACATCGGAGTGGAACTCTCCCCGGTAGTAGTTGAAACCGGACCACGGCTTGTCGGTGACGACGTCGTAGCTGACCGTTTCCCCGGGCGGCAGGACATACGTGGCCCGTACGTGATCCCGCAACCGGCTGGACATCGCCAGCACGACCTCTTCGAGGCGATCCGGTGGGCACTCGTCAGCTTGCCGGTAGTCGGCATATCTCTGGGCCAGCGCGCCGTTGCCGGGAAGCAAAGCATCGAGTTCGGAATGCGCTGCCTCGTAGCGTGTTTCATCACCGAGCTGGATGTGCACGTCGAAGTAGGCGGCGACTTCCTCGACGAAACCAACCGGCTCGGCTGACATCACCGTGGCACTGCATTCAAGACCGGTGAGTTGAGCGCGCAGGAAGTCGACCCGCACGGGGTCCAGGCCGCTCGAGTCCAGCTCGGCCAACAGCTCCCGGGCGCGGGCCCGCAGCTGCGCAGGATGCGGGGCAGCTTCGTTTTCCACCTGAGCCCGTAGCGCCGGATCGCCGGTGTAGGCGTCGACGAAGCCAGCCTCGAGGCGGTCGAAACGCAGTCCGAGGAGGAGATACTCGGTGATCAGGTCCACGGGAGCAGAGTCTGCCTCAGTGACTCAACGCGGTTGCGCGGCTGGCCCCTCCTCAGGCGCCGAAGCGCCGGTGCCTGGCCGCGTAGTCACGCAGGGCACGGAGGAAGTCCGTACGGCGGAAGTCCGGCCAGTACACGTCGCAGAAGTAGAACTCTGAGTGGGCGGTCTGCCAGAGCAGGAAGCCGGACAAGCGCTGCTCGCCACTGGTCCTGATCACCAGGTCCGGATCAGGCTGGCCACGGGTGTAGAGATGCTCGGCGATGTGCTCGACCTCGAGTGAGTCGATCAACTCGTCAAGCGTCGTGCCCGCAGCGGCGCGCTCGGCCAGCAGGGAGCGCACGGCATCGGCGATCTCGCGTCGGCCGCTGTAGCCGACGGCCAGATCCACGGCGGCCCCCGGACGGCCGACAGTCGCCTCGTGGGCGGTCTTCAACGCCTCGACGGTGCTGTCCGGTAAGAGCTCCAAAGCGCCGACCGCACGCAGCTGCCAGCGCCGGTTGGGACCGGCCAGGTCGACGGCCAGAGCTTCGATGATCCGCAGCAACGGCGTCAGTTCCGACTCGGGCCGGTTGAGGTTGTCGGTCGACAGGAGGAACACGGTCACGTGGTCGATTCCGGCCTCGTCGCACCAGTCGAGAAAGTCGACGATCTTGTTCGCGCCGCGACGGTGGCCGTCATTGACGTCGCCGAGTCCGATTGATCTGGCCCAACGCCGATTGCCGTCGACCATGATGCCGACGTGCCTGGGCAGTTGGGCACCGGAGAGTTGGTGCTGCAGGCGTCGCTCGTACAGCCGGTACGGCAGATCGGCCCAGCCCATGATCCAGAAGGGTACGACTCCGCGCTCCGGTCCGTAGCCCTGGCGGCGAAACTTACGCTCCCGTAACCTCGGCTGCGTGGCCTCCGAGCTTGCTTCCAGCGTTTCAGCTGCGTTGGACTTCGGCGATCGGGACTACGACTCTCTAGACACCCGGCCCCGCCTGCGTGGCTGGCTGCACCTGGGTGCCTTTGTGACCTCGATCGCCACCGGTGCGGTGCTCATCCCGCTGGGTTGGGCGCACAGCCCATCGGCCGGTCTGGCAGTGACGATCTACTGCTTCACCGTCTCGGCGATGTTCGGTATCAGCGCCGCCTACCACCGCCGCACCTGGTCGCCTCGCGGCTGGAAGATCATGAAGCTGCTCGACCATTCGACGATCTTCCTGTTCATCGCCGGCAGTTACACCCCGTTCAGCGTCCTGGCCCTGGAGGGCACCTTTCGCTGGGTGATCCTGGGAATCGTCTGGGGCGGTGCACTGGCCGGTATCGCACTCAAGACATCCTGGCCGACGGCTCCGCGCTGGGTGGGGGTGCCGATCTACCTCGCGCTCGGTTGGATGGCGGTGTTGTTCTTCCCGGCCATCCTGACCAATCTCGGGGTCACCACGCTGGTCCTGATCAGCGCCGGAGGCCTGCTCTACTCCCTGGGCGCGATCGGCTATGCCACGTCGAAGCCAAACCCGTGGCCCGGCGTCTTCGGCTATCACGAGGTGTTTCACGCCGCGACCATCGTGGCCGCGGCCTGCCACTACATCGCGGTGTACTTCGCTATGTACGCCAACTGACGTAACCCCGCAGGCCTGGCCGTTGGCCAGGCTGCCGGGTCGGGCTCATGGTCGTTGCGCTGCTCGTGGCTTAGTCGCCTTGGAGGACGGAGAGGAAGTTGCCGGCCGGATCCTTGAACCAGGCGATCAGCGGCCCTCCCTGACGCATGATTCCGTCGTCGTCGATGCCCTCGCCGGTCTCGAAGCGGATCTCGCGGTCTGCCAACTGCCGTACAGCGGAGGCGATGTCGTCGACCGGGAAATTGAGGATCGTGTACGTGGCCGGCGTGTGGTCATCCTTCGGATAGACCAGGATGTCTCGGTCGCCCGCGATGTGCAGGGTGAGCATCCCGTACTCCTCGGACACCCGAACTCCGAGCGTCTCGCCGTAGAACTGCCGAGCCGCGGGGATGTCGTCCACGGAGAATCCGCTGAATGCCTCGGTGCGCTCGAACATGGAACTTCCTTTCCCAGGTTGGTCTCTGGCGATTTCCCGTGAACCGCCACGAAGTCGTGCCGGTGGCAGGTCCGTACCGCTAGGGCTGCAGGTCGACGGCCGCCTTGAACGATCCGTCCATGTAGAACGGCGTCGAGCTGTGCTCATGGGTGATCCGCCAGGTGCCGTCGAACTTGCGGAGCCCGACGGTGGTTCGGACCCAAAGGGTGAACGATTCTGATGAACCAAGCGGAGTGGCAGTGAGGCGTTCCAGGCTGGTGCAGAAGGCGACGTCCTCGCCGGCTGTCACCGCCAGGTCGCGGACTTCGTAGTCGAGCGGGCCGTCGAAAGTGGCGAACCAGCCTCGGACTCCCGATGGGTCCAGCACCGCAGGACCCGAGTGCTGCAGCGGTGGGGCCAGGTCGTACTGGACGATTTCCGGCGCGTACCGAGAAACGAGCCCGTTCGCGTCCCTCGTCCGCATCAGTGTTTCCTTCGCGGTGATCAGCTGACGAATTTGCGCTTCGTCCTGAGTAAGCACGGTGCTGGTCATGGCATTCCCTTCGTTCCGGCATCCCCTACGGTGCCTGCACCAGGGATGTAGAAGCTGAAGTGCTGGTTTCGACATGACGGATGAGAATGTTTTCCAAACCCTGACGGAGGCCACATGAAGTACTTGATCCTGATCCACACCAACCCGGCGTCCCTGGAGATCTGGGACAAACTCTCCGATGAGCAGCGCACCGAGTTCGGACTCGGCCACCTGGCGCTCAGCGAGGCCCTGGCTGAGTCCGGGGAACTGATCGTGTCCGAGGGGCTGGCCGATCCGTCACTGGCCACGTATGTGTCGGTGCGCGAAGGGCAGACGATGACCAGCGACGGGCCCTTCGCCGAGGTGAAGGAGCATCTGGCCGGCTTCTACCTGATCGAGTGCGATGGCATCGAACGCGCGATCGAGCACGCAGCTCAGGTACCCGACGCCGCATACAGCTACGTCGAGGTCCGACCGATCCTGGATCTGAGCGGCGTGGAGTTCTAGACGAGAGTGGGCGAGGAGCACAGCTTGGAAACCTCGACGCCGCGCATCGAGGCCTTGTTGCGCGAACTGGCGCCGCAGGTCCTCGGCCTGCTCGTACACCGGTACGGCGGCTTCGACACCTGCGAGGACGCCGTACAGGAGGCCCTGCTGGCCGCCGCGGTCCAGTGGCCAAGCGAGGGAATGCCGGACCACCCGAAGGGCTGGTTGTTCACTGTCGCCTCCCGTCGTCGGACCGAGCTATGGCGCAACGAGGCCGCCCGCCGACGTCGTGAGGAGACGGCCGCATCCCTGGCACCACCGGATCCGCAGCCGATCGGTGCAGTCGATGACACGCTGACCCTGTTCCTGCTCTGCTGTCACCCGTCCCTGTCCGTTGTCTCCCAGGTGGCCCTGACCCTGCGCGCAGTCGGCGGGTTGACCACCGCGGAGATCGCCCGCGCGCTTCTGGTTCCAGAGTCGACCGTGGGGCAGCGGATCAGCCGAGCCAAGCAGCGGATCAAGCACAGCGGCGCCACGTTCCGGATGCCAGATGAGGCGGACCGCCCGGGGCGGATCGCCGCGGTGCTGCACGTGCTGTATCTGATCTTTAACGAGGGATACACGGCCAGTTCCGGGTCGGTGCTGCATCGGGTCGAGCTCACCACCGAGGCAATCCGGCTGACCCGGCAGCTTCACAACCGGCTGCCCGACGACGGCCAGGTCGCCGGCCTGCTGGCGCTCATGCTGCTGACCGACGCACGCCGACCGGCTCGTACCCGACCGGACGGCGGCCTCGTTCCGCTCGCTGAGCAGGACCGCCGGCTTTGGGATGGCACAGCCATCGCCGAGGGCGTCCGGCTGATCACCGAGGCGCTGGCCAGCGCGCCGATCGGGCCCTACCAGCTGCAGGCTGCGATCGCGGCCGTGCACGGCGAGGCGGCCAGCTCCCAGGACACCGACTGGGAGCAGATCCTCGGACTGTACGAGCTGCTGCGCCTCATCGCGCCCGGACCGATGGTCGCGCTCAACCGCATCGTCGCGGTCGCCATGGTCCACGGCCCCCAGGTCGGTCTGGAACAACTCGAGACGGCAGAGGCTGAGCCCGGACTCGCCGGTCACCACCGGGTCGACGCCGTACGGGCGCATCTGCTCGACCTCGCCGGCGACCGGGCGTCCGCCCGGGCTGCCTACGAGTTGGCCGCGCGCCGAACACTCAGCGTGCCGGAGCAGCGCTACCTCCAGGCCCGCGCAGCACAGCTCCCGCCGTAACGCACGGGACCCCTCGTGATCTTGACCTTGTGGTGGCGACACGCCGACGGAATGGCCGGAAAACCGCAAAAAGGTCAAGATCACCGGACGAAGCAGATCAGGCCAGACCAGCTAGATCGTGATGTGGGCCTTGATCGCCAGCCGGTCGTCCATCATCGCGTAGCCGTCCGCGAGTTCTTCCAGACCGAGCGTCAGGTCCAGGACCGCGCTGGGATCGAGTTGGCCGTCGACGACCGAGTCGAGCAGTGCTGGCAGATATGCCCGAGCCGGTGCCATCCCACCGCGAATGCCGATGTTGCGGGCGAAGATCTTGGACAGGTCGATCCCCTCGACCAGATGTGGAACTCCGACGTAGCCGACCGTCCCCCCGTCGCGGGTCATCGCGAAGGCGTCGTCGAAAGCTGCTTGGGCACCGACGCATTCACACACGGCGTCGACGCCGCCGGTCAGACTCATGACCTTCTCGAGGACTTGGTCACCGCTGCCTTGGACGATGTCCGAGGCGCCGAAATCCACTGCTATGTGGAGCCTTTCGGCGTGGTGGCCGACGGCGATGATGCGGCGGGCTCCGAGCCGCCTAGCAGCCAGGACCGCACAGAGCCCGACCGCGCCGTCGCCGATGACGGCCACTGTGGTGTCGTGGTCCACTCCGGCGCTGACCGCCGCATGATGCCCGGTGGCCATGACGTCGCTCAGTGGCAACAGCCGAGTGGCCGGAATGGCATCGGCCGGTGGTACGACGACCAACGTGCCGTCGGCGTGCGGAACCCGTACCGCCTCGCCCTGCCCTCCGTCGTGACCGGGCTCGGAAAACGTTCCGCCGTCCAGGCACGAACTGGTCAGCCCGGTGCGGCAGTAGTCGCAGAGCCCGCATGACCACATCAGCGGGGCCAGTACACGATCTCCCGGCCGTACGGTGCGTACGTCTACGCCGACCTCGGTGACCATGCCGAGGAACTCGTGGCCGATCCGGGTACCCGGAGGGCGCTGCCCGTACCCGCGGTAGGCCCAAAGATCGCTGCCGCCGATAGCAGCATCGGTCACCGCAACGATGGCATCGGTGTCCAGGTCGAGCACCGGATCAGGAACGTCCTCGACGCGGACGTTTCCTGGGCCTTCGTACACGGCCGCACGCATGCTCCGACCCTAACCAGTACGGCTGGTGGCACTCCTGCTGCCTCACGCGCGCCCCTGTAGGGAGGGCATCAGGGGAGGATCAGTACGAACCGCACGCCGCAGGGTGCCCCTGAGTCGGAACCATGCCCCTGAGCTAGGACCTGGGCTGCTCAGGTGGTCTGCGGCCCTCGGGCGCGAACCTCGTCGACCGAGGCCATCGCGGTCCGCAGGTCGCTCAACCAGTCTTCGGTGTGTTGGCCGACCAGGCGCACCGACCAGGCCAACGCCTCGGACCGCGATCGAGCGACCCCTGACTCGACTAGCGTGTCGAGGACCAGCCGTTCCGGCTGGCGCAGCCGGGTCATCACCGGAATCGCCAGGTGGGTGAACAACGTTGATGTCGAGCCACAGGTCGCACCCCAGGCGACTTTTCGCCCGAACCGATGCTCTGCGGCTTGGGCGATCCCGATCCGTTCCTCGCGGGTCTGTTCCCGCCACCGACTGATCCGGCCAGCCGCCGCCGACGCCCGAGTGTCGTCCCCGGCGTCCGGGTTGCTCCCAGGCTCGGCGAGGGTTCCGATGACGATGATCTCCTCACGATCGACCGAGACCTCAGCAGGCCCGGTGAACCACTCGTCGGGCAGCCGGCCCGCGAACCAGGCGTTGATCTCGTCCTGAGATGAGGTGTCCTTGGCCATCTGTGCTCACTCCTTAATTACAGGATTACGTGATTACAACCATAGCGCTGCTCAACCAGATGCGGGCGGTCTTCGCGCCCGGATTGCTTCGCTGAGCGCGAACGGATCCGAGATCGGCGCCTGACAGACGAAGCCCCGGCAGACGAAAGCGGCCAGCGGCGACGTTTGTGTCGTTCGGCCCTCGAGCAGCGGCACCTCCGCCGCGTCGGGTTCCCCGACGACCGACACTGCACCCGGGCTGGTCGCCGCGCGAGCCACGGCGGCCAATTCGTCGCGTGCTGGGCCGGAAGGACCGGCGACGGCGATCTCCAACGGACCGGCCAGCATCGCCTCAGCAGTACCAGCCGCCGAGCCGGCGGCTCGCGGTGCCCGCGCGATGATCGCGCCGATCGTTGCCAGTGCGCGTTCGGCGATCCTTCGCGGTTTGGTACGGCCCGACAGGGCGGCATAGCTGACCAGCGCGTCGCACGCGGCCGCGGTGCCCGACGGTGACGGTCCGTCGGTCGGATCCTTCGGCCGGCGAAGCAGGCGCTCACCGTCCTCGGGCGTGTCGAAGAATCCGCCGGCTCCGTCGGCGAATCGCCGCGGTAGGTCGTCGAGCAGAGCTCCGGCAGTTGTCAGCCAACGCCCTTCGCCGGTTGCCTGATGCAGGGCGAGCAGTCCACGGGCGAATTCGGCATAGTCCTCCAGCATGCCGGCGTGCCGCCCGGCCACGCCGTCACGAGACACGCGGCGAAGATTTCCGTCGAGCAGGTGCAGCTGGGTCAGCAGCTCGGCCGCGCCCCTGGCCGCGGTCAGGCTCTGTGCCGAGCCGGTCAGCATGGCGTGCTGGGAGAGCGCCGCGATGGCCAGTCCGTTCCAGGCCGTCACCACCTTGTCGTCGCGGGCCGGCTGAGGGCGAGCCGAGCGTGCGGCAAGGAGTTTGGTACGCAGATCGGCCCACCGCTGCGGGTCATCCGGTTCGGCGAGCAGTTGCAGCACGGACATGCCGTGCTCGAAGGTCCCCGCGGAGGTGACCCGGAGAAGGGTTGCCGCCCACTGCCCGTCGGATTCCCCCAGAATTTCGATCAGCTGTGCGGGGGTCCAGGCGTAGGTCAGGCCCTCGACCCCATCGGTGTCTGCATCCAGGGCCGAGGCGAAACCTCCCTCGGGCGTGGCCAGGTCGCGAATCAGGAACGCTGCTGTGTCGTCGGCGACTCGGCGGGCGAAGTCAGAACCGGTTTCCCGCCACAGGTGCAGGTAGACCACGAGCAACAGCGCATTGTCGTAGAGCATCTTCTCGAAGTGCGGAACCACCCATTGGGCGTCGACGGAGTACCTCGCGAAGCCGCCGGCGAGCTGGTCGTACATGCCGCCTCGGGCCATCCGTTCACACGTGGTCTCGACCATCAGCAACGACCGCGGATCCGCCGTACGGGCGTGCTGGCGCAGCAGGAATTCGAGCACCATCGACGGGGGAAACTTGGGGGCCTGTTCGAACCCCCCGTTCTCGGCATCGAAGCTGCGCCACAGCATGTCGGCAGCGCTGTCGAGGACGCCCGCGTCGACCGGGGTCGGCTCGCCGAAAGATCTCGGCCTGCGCAAATGCTCGGCGATGCGCTGACTGGATTCCTCGAGATCCTCCCGCCGCTGCGTCCAAGCGTCGGTGACCGCGTCCATCACCTGAACGAAGGACGGCATCCCCCTGGCCGGCTGCGGCGGGTAGTAGGTCCCGCAATAGAACGGCGCCGCGTCGGGAGTCATGAAGACGGTCATCGGCCAGCCGCCGTGGCCGGTCATTGCCTGCGTGGCCTCCATGTAGACCGAGTCCACATCAGGACGCTCTTCCCGATCGACCTTGACGCACACGAACTGCGAGTTCATCAGCTCGGCCGTGGCCGGGTCCTCGAAGGACTCATGGGCCATGACATGGCACCAGTGGCAGGCGGCGTACCCGATCGAGAGCAGGATCGGCACGTCCCGCTCCCTGGCTGCGCCGAAGGCTTCTTCGCCCCACTCGACCCAGGCCACCGGATTGTCGGCGTGCTGGAGCAGGTACGGCGAGGACGATGCAGCGAGTGCGTTGGCCATCGACCCATCGTGCCAGCGCCGAAATCGGCGGTCGTGCCGGAAGTCGTTCGCCTGGGCGAGATCGGGCGAGCATGCTGCGGCGGTGAGCGTATTCGCATCCGCCGCAGGGCTGCCGATCATGGATCGGGACGCTCTGGTCGCTCAGATCCGAACCGATTTCGGCGTGTCGCTGCGCTCGATGTCTCAGATCTCAGGCGGCCAGGACTCCGACGCTGTCCTGATCCGTGCGGAAACTGTGGGCGGCGCCATGCTGGCGGTGAAGGTCAGCCGCCATGTGCAGGTCGGTCCATTGCAGGTTTGCGCGTTCTTGGCCGAGTCGGTCGGATCCGGGATTCCAGCGCCGCTGCCAGCGCGCTCCGGGCTGCCCTACAGCGTCCTGAATGGTCGGCGGCTATCACTGACTCCGTGGATCTCCGGACGACGAGCCTTCGAGGCCGGAATGGATGCCCACCAGTGGAAGGCCTTCGGTGCCCTGCTGTCCCAGGTACATGCCACTGCGCCTGCGCCCCCGATCACCGACCGGTTACCGACCGAGAGCTACCAGACCCGCGAGGCGGCCATCGTGCGCGTTCTCGACCAACGGATCCGTGGGCTGCAAGCTGGCCGGCCCGGAGGATCGGATGACCCGTTGACCGGCGCTCTGGTCTGCAAGTGGAACGCTGCAAGTGATTGCCTTGCGGTGATCCTCGCGCAGATTGACGGTCTCGGCGACGAGCTGCGGGCCGGTGCGGCGGCCCAGGTCGTGTGCCACGGCGATGCCCACATCGCCAATGTCCTGCTCGACGACGGCGGCGCGCTCTGGCTGCTCGACTGGGACGAGGTGGTCCGTGCACCGCGGGAACGGGATCTGATGTTCGTGATCGGCGGTGTGCTCGCCGACGCACCCGTCACTGCCCAACAACAGGCCTGGTTCTTCGACGGCTACGGTGCCGTCGAGATCGATCCGCTCCACCTGGCCTACTACCGATGCTCGTGGGCGCTGCAGGACGTCGCCGACTACGCAGCCCGAATCCTCGATCCGCCTGCCGGGCCGTCAGCGGCCGGTAGCCAGGCGCTGGCGCTGTTCGGTGACGCCGTGTCCCCGACCGGCATTGCCAGTCTGGCGCTGACGTCCCTGCAAGAGATCGGCCGATGGGCCACCTGAGCGAACCGCTCGATTCCGCTGGCTCTGCAGATGTCTTGACTCATCCCAAAGTATGCGGGAGGGCCTGACCCTGCGGCGGCTGGTCCCCATGCCGGTGGACGATCTTCCACTCGCCATCCTCACGCCGATACACGTGCGTCACCCGTAGCGTGTAGGACTGTTCGGCACCGTTCACGGACGCCGTGGTGTGCTCGTACCCGACCGTGTACGCGAGGTCGCCGCTGGCCCCGGCCGCGACAAGCTCCAGATCGTACGACGTGCAGTCGGAGAAGCGCGACGCCAGCCATCTGAACGTGCTACTGACATCGGCCCAGCCACTGTTCGTCTTCATCGCCCCGAACAGCGTCACCGGGTCCTTCGTGGACCACATCGCCATTCTTGGCGCCGCGTCGCCATTGTGGATCGCTGCTTCCGCTTGGACCTGACGCGAGACAGTCGAAGCAAGGAAGTCGTCGAGCTCGCTCATCCGCGCGCACCTCCGTAAATCTGGGCCTTCCTTCCGTCCAGCGAAATGATGCCGCACTCGACTGGGGCGCAGAAGCCCGCTGACCGTGAAGCCGTGTCTTGACTCATTCCAGAATATGCGGGAGGGTCCAGGGGTGGCCCATCATCTCGTCGACAGTGACGAGACCGCCCTGACGGCGTTGCGTGCGGCGGGGTTGCGCGTGACTGCGCCTCGTCGCGCCGTGCTGGTCTGGTTGGCGAAGCACCCACACTCCACCGTGGACGCGATCAGCGCGGGGGTGCGCGAGGTGCTCGGGACGGTGTCCACCCAGGCGGTGTACGACGTCCTGCGCATCTGTACCGCGACGGGGCTGCTCCGACAGATCGAACCAGCCGGGCATCCCGCCCGGTTCGAGTGTCGGGTCGGCGACAACCATCACCATGTCGTGTGCCGCCGATGCCAGCGCACCGAGGACGTCGACTGTGCGGTGGCGGCCCAACCCTGCCTCGAGCCTCCGGATGATCGCCGCTTCGTGGTCGATGAAGCCGAAGTCGTGTTCTGGGGCCTGTGCCAGGACTGTGTGCCCGCGGGGCAACTCGCAGACGTTTACCCACCTCAAGGAGAGATACGGCAATGACGCAGATGCATTCCAAGCCGACGACGACCGATGCCGGCATTCCGGTCGAGAGCGACGAGCACTCGCTGACCCTTGGCGCCGAAGGGCCGATCCTGCTCCAGGATCACTACCTGATCGAGCAGATGGCGCAGTTCAACCGGGAGCGGATTCCCGAACGCCAGCCGCATGCCAAGGGCGGTGGTGCTTTTGGCCGCTTCGAGGTGACCAACGATGTCAGCGCGTACACCAAGGCCGCGGTCTTCCAGTCCGGCACCACGACCGACATGTTGGCGCGCTTCTCCACCGTCGCCGGCGAGCGTGGCAGCCCCGACACCTGGCGCGACCCACGGGGTTTCAGCCTGAAGTTCTATACGA
>JACCUM010000021.1 GCA_013811805.1 Geodermatophilaceae bacterium
TGACCGACGGCTCGACCGCGCTGGCTTGGGGTGCGGCCGACACCGGAACCGGCGGGGGCGGCCAGGTGATCTCGCCGTTGTGGACCACCGCGATCGACCGCTGGACGACATCGTCGAGGTCGATGACGAGCTGTCCGTCCTTACCGGGGGTGAGCAGCTTCAGGAGGCTGACGAGGTTGGTGCCATAGAACTGGGAGGCTTGGGCCGGCAGCCGCCTCGGCAGGTCGGTGTAGCCGATGATCGACACCCCGTTCTCGGACACGACGATCTGGTCGGGCACCGAGCCGGCGACGTTGCCACCCTGTGCGGCCGCCATGTCCACGATGACGCTGCCCGGCCGCATGCTGGCGACCATCTCGTCGGTAATCAGGCGAGGCGCCGGCCGGCCGGGGATCAGCGCAGTCGTGATGATGATGTCTGCCTCGGCCGCCTGCTTGGCGTAGAGCCGGGCTGCCCGCCGGTTGTAGTCGTCGGACATCTCCCTGGCGTAACCGTCCGTGCTCACCTGCTCCCCGGCGGCCGGGACGGCCACGTACTCGCCGCCCAGCGAACGGACCTGCTCAGCCACCTCAGGCCTGACGTCGCTGGCCCGCACAATGGCTCCAAGATTGCTGGCGGCACCGATAGCGGCCAGGCCGGCGACACCCGCGCCAACAACGAAAACCTTGGCCGGAGGCACTTTGCCAGCTGCTGTCACCTGCCCGGTGAAGAAACGCCCGAACCGGTGCGCCGCCTCGATCACGGCCCGGTAGCCGCCGATGTTGGCCATGGAGCTCAGGACGTCCAGGGACTGCGCGCGAGAGATCCGCGGCACGGCGTCCATGGCGAGGGCCGTGATCGGCCGGGCGGCTAGCGCCTCGACCAGCCCCGGGTCGAGCGCTGGAGCCAGCAGGCTCACCAACACGGCACCGTCGCGAAGCTGGCTGATCTCGGCGGTGGACGGCTTGGCCACGTGCAGCACCACGTCGCCGTGCCAAGCCTCGTCGGCCGCGCCGATTCGTGCGCCAGCCACCGCGTAGTCAGCGTCGAGGAAACTACTGGCCAAGCCGGCACCGGCCTCCACGACGACCTCGTAGCCGAGTGTCCGCAACTGAGTCACGGTCGCCGGGGTAGCTGCGACTCGTGTCTCCCCCGGGCGGGTCTCACGGGGCACTCCGATAAGCACGCGCACTCCTTCTGTCGCTAGCTTCCTGCTGGGCGGCACCAGGTGGGGAATCGGCGGTACTCCATCGTGCTCCGCCGAGGCGCATTGACTGGTTCCGAGAGCCCCGACCCTATGGGCCAGTCGGCGCCGTGCGGCCCGGTAACGAAGATGCGGTCCCACCCTCGTGGGGTGAGACCGGAATTCAGAAGACTGTGACGGGTGGAGCCGCCTACGGGAATCGAACCGATGACCTGCTCATCAGAAGACCACGCCGGGACGTGCCGGACGGTACCAGATGATGCCGGGCGCATTGCGTTGCAACAGGTTACATGATGGCCTGTGCCGCCCGGTAACGCGTTCTGGCTGGCAGTACGCGCCCACACACTGTGACCACACGGAGGTCCGATGACCGATGAGGACAGGGGCGATGAGCTGGCCGATGCGCTGCTCGCTCAGGTAGGTGAGTTCGTTCAGGGTGAACGTGCTCATTCATGCCTCTGATGATTGGTGCAGGTGGATGGTGGTGAGGTTGTCCCGCGTTCCGTTGAACTTCGGTGGCGATCCTCATGATCGTCAGGCGGCGATCGCGTTGTCTTGGCCGACGTCAGGAGTTAGTGAGGATGACGAGTCGCTGGGTCGCTCGGGTCATCGCGACATAGCGGTCGACGGCTCCTTCGATTGCCCTTGCCAAACGCCTCTGGGTCGATGAGGACGACCAGGTCGAACTCGAGCCCCTTCGACAGCTCAGGGGTCAGCGACCGGACGCGGGACGTCGCCCGGAACGTGGCGTCTTCGATGTCACCAGTGCCGATGACACAGGCGATCCCCTCGGCATGCGCGGCGAGCCAGGTATCGAGGATCGAACCCAGATCCGAAACAGATCCGTGTACGACGGGGACGTCGGTGCTGCGGATGGAGGTCGGCACGTTGGCGTCCGGGAGCACGGCCCGGATGACCGGCTCGGCTTGCGCCATGACCTCTACCGGCGTGCGGTAGTTGATGCTCAGGGAGGCCAGGTTGATCCGGTCGAGCCCGATCCGCTCGAGGCGTTCCTGCCACGACTCCGTGAACCCGTGCCTGGCCTGGGCACGGTCCCCGACGATGGTGAAACTCCGGGACGGGCAGCGCGCCAGCATCATCTGCCACTCTGCGTCGGTGAGTTCCTGTGCCTCGTCCACGACGATGTGCGCGAACGGGCCGGCGAGCAGGTCCGGGTCCGCGGTGGCCAGTGCGGTGTCGTCGACCAGAGCGTCGTGGAAGTCTTCGCCGCGCAGCATCGTCACCAGGCCTACGCCGTACTCGTCGTCGGCGGCCTCGATCAGGTCGTCGACGACCCTAGTCATCTGCTCGCGTTCCGCGGCGACAGCGGCGTTGCGCTGGCGCTGACGGCGTGACGCCTCCGGGTCGCCGAGCCGCTGCCGCGCCGCGTCCAGCAGCGGAAGGTCGGACAC